>JAYVRT010000616.1:0-4932 GCA_043776025.1 Archangiaceae bacterium
CCGGCCATCGGCGCAGGACGGATCCGGAGGCCGGCAGGCAGCGAGCAGCAGGGCGAGCCCGAAGACGCGGCAGTTCATGTCGACACCAGAGCAGACTCCGGCACGGCGACGGGTGGCGCGTTCTCGCCACGCGCCGCATCGAGCACCGGGCGAAGCTCGGGAGGCACCGAGGTCAGCCGCAAGTAGACGACGCTCGCTCGCACGTTCGCCTTCAGCACCTTGCCGTAGAGGTCACCGGGCCTCAGCGCCCCGCCGTCGAGCACGCGCAGCTGGAGATCAGACAGCGCCGGCAAGTCTTCGGCGACGCGCAGCTCCATCCCCTGTTCCGACAGCGCCTCGACGTGCGCGACGTGCGACAGCTCGGCCACCTGCTTGTTCTTCACCAGGCCGTAGCGCAGCTCGAGGGGGGCCCGCGGCGCGACCAACTTCTCCAGGGTCCCCTGCAGCCGGACGTCGAATGGCGCCGCGACCGCGAACACTTCGTGGATGGTCAGCGTGCCCTTCACGCCTTTGGGAGAGACCACCTGCGATCCGCCCAGCGTCAGGGCGTCGGCGCAGCGCTCGCGGGTCGCTTCGGAGATCAACACCTGGCCACCGACGGTGAACGACTCGACACGCGAGGTCAGGTTGATGGTCGAGCCGACGATGCCGTACTTCGCGCGCAGCTCGGACCCGATGTTGCCGAGCACCACCTCGCCGCTGTGGACGCCGATGCCCATCTCGACCGCGGGCAGGCCGCGTTCGGTGTTCCAGCGGTTGACCTCGACCATCGCGTTGAGCATCTGAATCGAGCACGCCACCGCGCGCGTCTCGGCGTTCTCGATCGGCAGCGGCGCCCCGAACACGACCAGGATCGCGTCGCCGATGAACTCGTCGATGGTTCCGCCGTAGCGGGCGATGATCCGCGTCATCGTCTCGAGGTAGTGGTTGAGCAGCCGGACCACGTCTTCGGGGACCATCGAGCCGCACATGCTCGTGAAGCCGCGCAGGTCCGTCATCATGATGGTGACGAAGGCGCGGTGCCCGCCGAGCTTCAACCCGTCGGGAGAGTCGAGCAGCTGCTGCACCACCTGCTCGGTGAGGTACCGGCCGAACGTGCGCCGCACGAACTCGCGCTCGCCCTCGACGCGGGCGTGTGCGGCGCGGGCGGCCCGGGCCCCCAGCACCAGGCACAACAGGTACGTGAGCCAGACCGCGGCCGAAGGGCCGACGACGGGCAGCGAGTGGCCCGAAGACATCGCGGCGAACGACGCCGTCATCAGGCCCAACCACAACAACGCCGAGAACAAGAAGCCCAGCCCGGCGGTGAAGCCGACGCCGATGCCCGCGGCGAGCAGCGCGGCGCCCAAGACCAGCAGCGGGCTGGCCCAGGCCGGCGCAGGGTGAAAGAAGTCGTCGTGGAGCAGGTTCGCCAACATCGTCGCGTGGTGCTCGACCCCGGGGAGCTCGCCCAGGGGGCTGTTGCGCAGATCTGCCGCGGCCAGCGCCGTCGAACCGACCAACACATGCTTGCCGGCCAGCAACGAAGCGTCGCCGCGCTTGCGCGTCGAGGTGGCGATGGTCGAGGTGAAGCGCAGCGTCTGCTCGTCGAGGATCTCGAAGTCTGGCTGCCCGGGCGCGCCCGTGATCACCTCGAGCTCGAGAATGCGGCCCGGGTCTGGCGAGTAGCGCGCCTTGCCCGAGATCGCCGCGCCCTTCTTCAGCAGGGCCTCGACGTCGGCGAGCTGCGCTGCCTTTCCGTCGCGGGTCAGCTGCGTCTGATCATCGACGCGAAACGATTGGTCCTCTCCCATCGGGTTGCCAGTGATCGTCAACGACGAGTCGGAACGGAGCAGCGACCAGATCGAGACGTAGCGAAAAGGGCCGGTGCCGTGCGCGTCGTGCCGACCCTGGTAGCGCACCAGCGTGCGGCCGAGCGCGTCGATCGGAACCCGGCGCTTGCCCCCCAGGTCGACGTGCGAGCCGGGGTACACGCGGATCGCGTCCAGCGGCACGTCGAGCTCCTGCGCGGCCAGCCGAAGCGACAGCGAGGGAAGCAGGCGGTTCTTCAACCGCGCCACCAACAACGAATGCCGAAGTACATCGTCGTCACCGTCGAGCAGCACGTTGGCCATCGCGATTGACCGCGCTGCGCGGGCAACAGGGTCGACCACCGGCTGAGGCGCGGCGTCGCCGCCGACAATCTCCGAGTACTCGGGCAGCCCCGCGGCCGATTCGTGCCAGGGGATCGAGCTGGCATCGAGCGCCTTCAGCGCGGTGTCCGACAACACGCGCCTCGAGTCACCGGCCGACCGCGCCACCGAGAAGCTGAAGACCACGTTCCCCGCGCGCCGCGCCGCGTCTTCGACCGCGAGATCCCACTCGGGGTGCTCGCGGGCCGGGTCGACCAGCGAGACGTCGAACGCGAGGCTCTTTGGCTTCGCCCGCGCGACCGCGTCGATCAGCTGGGCGTAGTAGACGCGGGGCATCGGCCAGCCGAGGTGGTTGACCGTCTCGTCGTCCAGCGCGACCACCACGACGTCGTCCTGCTTGTGCGCCGAGGCGAGCTCGCGCCCCGTCGCCAGCTCGACCTGCGAGTGCTCGGGGAAGCGCAGGCGGAAGAAGAGGTCGAAGGCGCGCGTCTCGAGGTAGTTGCTCGCGTGGGTGAGCTCGACCACGGCAGTGACTGCCACGCCGACCAGCACCCCGGCCGTCGCCGCGCGCACGGCCAGCGCGGTGGCGCGGGGCAGAGTCTGGATCCGTTCATCGGCTGCGTCGATTCGCCGCAGCGCCTCGGCCCCGGCCGCGCCCAACGGCCCCCGCAGGCGGTACGCGCCCACCGCCGCCAGCAGCACCGCGGTGGCGCGAACGAGCAGCCCGAGCAGCGGGAAGCCCAGCCCAGGCGCCTGGCCAGCAAGGAACCACGCTGCGTCGTCGCGCCAAAACCACAGCGTGACCGCGCCGGCGAGCAGGGCTGCTGCGATGGCGCGAAGACGCGTCACTTCCCCACCGTGACGGCGTAGACCCTGGAGGGCGGCCCCGCGAAGAGCTGGGTGTCGATGCCGGTGACGCGCCAGAACCACTTGCCCTTGGCGAGGGGCTCGGCCCAGGAGAGCGTCGTCGCGGTGACGCGGGTCGCTTTGGCCTCGACCATGAAGTCGGCGTCGCGCGCGAGCTCGACCTGATAGGTCGCCGCGTTCGCCACCGGAGCCCACTCGAAGCGCGCGTCGGAGCCCAGCGGGCCTTTGAGCGGGCCGATCGCGCGGGGCGCTTCGGGAAGCGGCTTCGGCGGCGAGACCTTGCCGTCGCTGCTCACGGCCGTGCCGTGCCCTGCCGGGACTTCGACCGGCTTCGCCGCGGGATCCGTCGACGATTTGATCGCCACCACACCCTCGAGCGTCTCGAGCCTGTTGCCGCCCTCGTCTTCGACGCCGAACCGGAACACCGTGCCGCGCACCGAAGCCACCGCGACCTTGCTCGACGCCTCGAACTTCGCGAGCTCGCTGGCTTTGCGGACGTTGGCGGTGATGCCGCCGCGCAGCACCTCGATCTTCACCTGGCGATCGCCTCCTTCGGGTAGCTGCAGCACGGCGAGCCTGATCATCGACTCGGGCTTCAGCTCGAAGCCACTGCCGTCCTTGAGGTTGATGATGATCTTCGCGGCGGGGCCGGTCTTCACCACTTCGTTGACCAACACCGGCATCCCCAGCTCGGCCGGCTTGAGGCCGCTTTCGTCGGGCCCGAGGAACACCGGCCCGCTGGCGGCGGCGACCCGGGCCACCACGTCGTCGGGCGCGCGCTCGACGTAGCGCAGCCAGATGCCCTGCTGCTCGTTCGCGGCGGGCGCGGGAGCGAGCCCGAAGACGCGGTTCTTCGGAAGCCCGGCTTCGATCAGCGCGGCGGCGACGGCCTTGGCGCTCGCGAGCCCTTTGCCGCTGGCGCGATCCGCGTCCGAGGCGATCGCCGCCACGGTGACGGCGCGAACCAGGCGGTGGCGCTCGACTTCTTTGACGAGCTCCGCGAGGCAGGCCTGGCCGTCGGGCGACTTGAGCCACGCCTCGGTCACAGGCTTCCCGAGGTTGATGTGCCCGGCCTCGAGCTTCACGCCTCCGCAGTGATCTTCGGCGCTGGCCGGCCCCGCGGACAGGGCAGCGATCAGCGCAGAGATCCACAGACCCTTCGAGTGGCTCATTTCGCTTCTCCCAGTATCAAGAATTCCACGCGGCGGTTCTGCTCACGGCCCGCCGACGTCAAGTTGGTGGCGACAGGCCGGGCCGGCCCGAAGCCTTTGGCGGTCAAGCGAGGCGCCGGGACGCCGGCCTTGATCAAGAAGGTGCGAATCGCCTCGGCGCGCTTCTTCGAGAGGGCGATGTTCTTCAGCGCGCTGCCGGTGTCATCGGTGTGGCCCTGAACCTCGACGCTGAGCGTCGACGCGGCGCGCAGCGTGGCAGCCACCTGCTTCAGCAGCACGAGCGCCGAAGGCAGCAAGCTCGCCTCACCCGGCCTGAACTGAATCACCCGGTCGACGACCACTGCGCCGGGACGCACGTGCACCACGACCTCGCCCACGTCGGGACAGCCGTCTTCGTCCTTGATTCCGTTGATCGTCTCGGCCTCGAAGGGGCACTTGTCGACGCGGTCGGGGATGCCGTCGCGATCGTTGTCGAGCTCGGGGCAGCCGTCTTCGTCCTCGAAGCCGTCGCGATCTTCGGGGCTCAACGGACAGAGGTCGACGTCGTCGGGCACGCCATCGTGGTCGAAGTCGGCCGTGACGGGGGCGGTCTGCCCTGCCTTCGGCGCGCCCGGGAAGCCGGGGATCGCAAGCGCCGGCAGCGGGAGATGCGGGCAGCCGTCGAGGGGGCTCCCGGGCTCCAGCGGGCAGCGGTCGTGGGCGTAGTCGACCCCATCGCCGTCGAGGTCGGGGTTCTCGTCGGGGCAGCCGTCGTCGTCCTG
>JAYVRT010000617.1:0-4920 GCA_043776025.1 Archangiaceae bacterium
CCTCAAGCTCGCCGACGACAAGCACAAGGCGGGCGACCTCGGGGTCAGCCGGCAGCTGTACAACGAGTTCCTCAAGAAGTGGCCGCGCGACGACGCCGCGGGCGAGGTGCACTACTCGCTGGGTGAGACCTACCTCCAGGACGACAAGTGCCGCGAGGCGCTGTACGAGTACGGGAAGGTGATCCAGGACTTCGCCAAGTCGAAGGCCGCGCCCAACGCCTACCTGCGCAGCAGCGAGTGCTTCCAGAAGCTGAAGATGGTCGTCGAGGCCCGGCTCGCGCTCGACGAGCTGATGAAGCAGCACCCGAAGTCCGACGCGGCCAAGACCGCGAAGGGCCGCATCGGCGAGCTCGACAAAGAAGTGAAGGAGAAGGAAGCGAAGGACGCCAAGGGCAGCAAGACGCCGGCGAAGAAGGCTCCGAAGTGAAGGCGATCGCGCTGCTGGCGCTGGCCCTCTCCGCCCAGGCGGGCGCGGCGGGAAAGGTGACCCTGGCTTTCACCGGAGACAACGGGGGGCAGGTCGCTCCGTGTGGTTGACGGATGAACCCGACGGGCGGTCTGCCCCGACGAAGATCCGCGCTCGAGGCGCTGCAGAAGAAAGGGCCGGCGCTGGTGGTCGACTCGGGTAACGCGCTGTTCGCGCTCGAGGGGAAGACCACCGACGAGCTGAAGCTGCGGGCAGCGTTCATCCTCGAGACGATGGGAAAGCTGGGCACCAAGGTGATGGCCGCGGGCCTCAAAGACGTCGGCGCCGGGGCAGGGTGGCTCAAGCAGACCGCGGCGAAGGCGGGGGTGAAGGTGATCTCGGTGAACCTGAAGGAGAACGGCGAACGGGTCTTCGACGGCTCGACGGTGATCTCCGCCGCCGGCACCCGGATCGCGTTCATCGGCGTCACCCAGCCCGGCCTGCTCGTCGGCGAGACCCCGATGGCGGGCGAGCCGATCATCCCCGCGGTGAGGGACGAGCTGGCGAAGCTCAAGGGGAAAGCGGACTTGTTCGTGCTGCTCGCGGCGGTGCGGCAGCCCGACGCGTTTGAGCTGGCGAAGAGCTTCAAGGAAGAGATCGCCTTCGTGATCCGTTCCGGCGACCAGGCGGGGAACATGCCGCCCCAGCGCGACGGCGGGGCCTGGGTGCTCTCGGCGGGCGCGCGCGGGCAGGCGCTCGCCACCCTGGCGCTCAAGCTCGACGGCCGAGGGGACTTCATCGATCTCGCCGACGTCGGCCGGCAGAAGGAACTGCTCGCCTCGCTCGACTTGAAGCTCAAGGACTTCGAGCCCCGGGTGAAAGCGGCGAAAGACGCGGAGTCGAAGAAGCTGATGGAAGGCACGCTCAAGGAGCTCCGGGAACGCCGGGCGGAGCAGAAGAAGAAGGTCGACCCGGGGGTCGCGCCGGGAGCCCGAACCTTCGAGGCGACGTTCGTGGTGCTCGACTCGGCGGTCCCCGACGAGCCGGCGTTGAAGACCGAGGTGCTCAAGTACGAGCCGACCTACTCGGGCGCTCACTGAGCTTTGCGGTCCGCCGATTGAAGCCGTCAAAAAGTGGCGACCCCATCCTGGCCTCGCGGGCGGACCTGGGGGTCAGCGCCCGCCGACGTTGCGGCTGCCGGTGGGGGCGTGGGTGACGACCTTCGGGCCACTGCGCGGAGCGTGTTGGTCCGAGTACTTCTCGAGCTGCCGTTCGATGGCGTGGAACGCATGGCGAACCTCGAGGTAGGGGTCCGAGGGCCCGTCGAGGGTCGGGGGGCGCGAGGCGATCAACGTCTTGCCCTCGAGGTCGAGCTCGACCTTGACGTGGAGGCGCGGCATCTCGGTGTGGCGATTTCCCTCGACCGTGACCCGGCAGGAGAACGGCAACTCGGACCGGCCGCTCAGCAACGCGTACTCCGCCTCGATGCAGGCGGACAACGCCTCCGACGCCTCGACGTGGCGGTAGGAGATCTGAACTGGGTTCATGGGTCCTCTCTTGGGTGAACAGCGGTTGTGCCTTCTTTCGGGTGCTTCACCCATGCCACCCGAACCGTGCGCCGTCGCTTGGGGCGGCGGGGTCTTGGGCGCGCAACAACTGCACCCGCCTCGGTCGAAGCCGTTCAGCCGACCGCGGCGCCCAGCAGGTGGCCAATCAGCGCGGTGATCGCCATCGCCGCTCCGCCGCCCGCGACCACCCGGAGCGCCGCCTTCCAGACCGGGGCGCCGCCCAGCCACCCTCCCAGCGCACCGAGCGCGCCCAGGCTGACGACGCCGACGATCGCGATCGCCGGGATGCGGAACGAAGCGGGCGCGACGACGAGCGCAAGGATCGGCAGCGCCGCGAGGGCGGCGAAGCTGCACGCAGAGACCAGCGCCGCCTGAAACGGCCGCGCCATTCTCCCGCGCTCGAGGCCGAGCTCGTCGCGCATATGGGCCTCGAGGCGGCCGGCGGCGCTCAGCTGCTCGGCGACCTTCGTCGCCAACGCCGGGTCCAGCCCTCGCTTGCGGTAGATCGCGGCGAGCTCTTCGAGCTCTCCCTTGGGGTCGCTGGCCAGCTCCCGCTTCTCACGGGCGATGTCCGCCTCTTCGGCGTCGCGCTGCGAGCTCACCGAGACGTACTCTCCCGCCGCCATCGACAGCGCGCCCGCCACCAGCCCCGCGATGCCCGCGACCAGCACCGTCTCTTTCGACGCCGCCGTCGTCGCGGCGGCGACCCCCATCATCAGGCTCGCGGTCGAGACCACGCCGTCGTCGGCGCCCAACACCGCGGCGCGGAGCCACGCGCCACGGCTTCCCCGATGACGTTCACTGTGAGATTTCGGCGATCGCTTCACAGCGGCGAATCTTGCATCCAGCGAGCCTCCCCACCAGATCCCCCGACGCGAGCTTCCTGACCTCCGCGCGCTCGTTTCTCGAAGCGCTATTTGAAGCGGCGCAGCGCGGTGTCGAACCCTTCACGGTGCACCACCTCATGCACCCGTAGCACCTGGCTCTCCAGCGTGAAGAGCACCCGGTAGTGGATCCCGACGCGCGCGGTGTAGAGGCCGGCGACGCCCTGAAGTTGCTTCACCTCGATCCAGTGCGCGGGATCGCCGCCCCCGAGCTCGGCGACCTTCACCAGCACGTCCTCGGAGACGCGCGCGGGAAGCTCTTCGAGTGACTCGATCGCCCGCGGCTCCCAGTTGGCGAGGAGCAGTCCCCGGGGGCGGGCTGCGCCTTCGCCCGGCGCCTCGGCCTCTGGCGCGGCCGGCTTCGGCGGCGCCGCGTCCTTGCCCGACGCGATCTGTTCGGTCAGCTCGCTGACTTCGCGCCGCAGGCGCGCGCGCTCGGCGTTGCCGTCGCGGATCATCTCCTCGAGCTCATCGATGCGCTGGGCGAACGCCTTGCGGGCCCCGGGCGCCGGCGCCGGAGCGACCGGCTCGACGCTCGCCCGCGCGCGCTCTTTCTCCAGCGCTTGCTCGATTTGCCGCATTTTCCTCTTCGAGTCCTCGAGCGTGGACTCGAGGTCGCGGATCTTCGCCTTCTCCTTCGGGTCGACGGCCTTTGCCGGCGCGGCCTTCTGAGTGGCCCTCACCCGGTGCCGGCCTTCGCGCGCCGTCAGCTCCGCCAGCCCGAGGCGATCGCGCGCGTCGTCCATCGATTGGTAGAGGGTGCGCGCCTCCTCCGCCTTCACCTTGGGGTAGACGCCGGTGGCGAACCACAGCCCCAGGCCCGGTGCGCGCTGGAGCAGCACGTAGGTCAGGTCGAGCAGGTCGCTCAGCTGCCCCGCCTTCGCGGCGTCGACGCAGACGTCTTCGATCAACTCCAGCCACGCCGGCCAACGGGCGAGCAGCGCCGCGTGGATGTCGAGCACCGGGGTCAGCTCTTCGGGCTTGTGAACCTTCTCGTGCTGGCGCTGGGCCTCCTCCAGCCGCCCGCCCTGGAGCGCCTGCCAGATGAACTCGTCGCGGTAGCCGTCGGGCGGCAGCTTCAGCCCCGGGTGGACACACAGCTGCTCGAGCGCCGCCTCGGCCTGATGCCACCGGCGGCGGTACATCCACTCGCGGAACACCGCCAACGCCACCGGCAGCGGCGCCTTCGCCAGCTCGACGCGCTCGAGATCGCCCGCGGTGAGCGCCGCGACATGCTTCGGCTCGAGCTTCGGCAGCAGCTGTTCCAGCCGATCGGCCCGGGTCTTCGGCGCCGCGTCGCCGCCGTCGGCGCCATGGCACTTCTTGTACTTCTGGCCGCTGCCGCACGGACAGGGGTCGTTGCGGCCCGGCCCGTCGCCCCCGCGCTGCACCGAGACCACCGGCAAGCTCAGCTCCTGCTCCGGGAGAATCCCCAGCGGCTTGGCGACGTCGCGCTTCACCGTCGCCCAGACCTCCCGCGCCTCGGCGGCGGTGAGGTAGGTCTTGACGCTGTGCCGCACCGCGAACAGCGAGGGCGCGTCGAGCTGGTAGGCGCAGGTGACGAGCAGCTCATACGCCGAGTCGGTGATGCTGCGATCGATCTGATCGGCGAGCGCGTCGGTCAGCCACTTCGGGGCCTTGCCCGTCAGCTTGAACACCTCGGCGGTCAGCACCAGCGCTGCGCGGTGCTCGTCGAGCTCGAGCGACGGCAACAGCTTCTCGAGGGAGCCGGGGCTGCGGGCGAACAGCGGCAGCAGCACGTCGGGCACGCTCACGTCGGCGGCGATCTTTCCCAGGCGATCCATGCCCAGCGGCTGATTCGTCAGCACCGCCGCCAGCGCGATCGCCGCGGCTTGATCGACGTCGTTGCGATCCAGCGCTGCGTCGAACGCGGCGGTGGGGTTCTCCAGCTTCTGACTGAGCGTCTCGACGTTGCCGCGGGTGAGCATTCGCGAGCGGGTGGTACGAACTCCTGAGCCAAAGCGCAACTCAGTGCGTTCGCACCCAGTTCTCGACCGAGAGCCCCTTGACCCGGCTGAACTCGCGGGTGTTGTTGGTGACC
>JAYVRT010000618.1:0-18206 GCA_043776025.1 Archangiaceae bacterium
CGTACACGATGGCGAAGTACGGGATGTCGATGTGCACGCTGGGGATGGCCGAGGAGTTCAAGTCCCAGGGCATCGGGGTCAACGCGCTCTGGCCCCGCACCGTCATCGCCACCGCGGCGGTGATGAACCTGCTCGGCGGAGACCAGGTGATCGCCGCTTCCCGCAAGCCGGACATCGTCGCCGACGCCGCCCACGTCATCCTCACCCGTGACGCGAAGACGTACACCGGCCACTTCCTCATCGACGAGGACGTGCTGCGGGACCACGGGGTCAAGGACCTGTCGAAGTACCTGATGACGCCCGGAACCGAGCCGCTGCCCGACTACTTTCTCGACTGAAAATAGGAGCCGTTGAGGGGGATCGTTCTCGCGCCCGCGGGCAACCAAGGGTGCATAGATGTCTTCGATCGCCGTCACTTTCTCGTTCATGGATGCCGACTTCGCCGCGGTCGATCCCCTAAGGGCGCTGGCCATGGCCGCGCGCGATGGGGAAAGCGCAGCGTTTACGCAACTTTATGAACGTACCTACCAGCTGGCCTGGGGGGTTCTGTACAAGGTGGTCGGCCCTTCGAGCGAGCTGGAGGACCTGCTGCAGGAGTCCTACCTGCAGCTGATGAAGGCGCTCAAAGGGTACCGGGGCGACTCGAAGGTCACGACCTTTCTCCACCGGGTGTGCGTCAACGTCGGCCTGATGCACCTCCGCAGCCGGCGCCGCCGCCCCGAGGAGCCGACCGCCGAGCTGCCCACCATCGAGGCCGGCAGCGAGAGCGACCCGGAGCACGCGGCGAAGGTGAAGCAGGCCGCCGCGATGTTACAGAAGGCCTTGCTGGAGCTGTCGGAAGAGAAAGCGACCGTGTTCACCTACCACGAGCTTCTGGGCATGCGGCCCGAGGAGATCTCCGAGCTCGTCGGCGTGCCCGTCAACACCGTGCGCTCGCGGCTCAACCGGGCGCGCATCGACTTCACCGCCGCGGTGGCGAAGCTCGGCGGAGGTGAGCGATGAGCCACCTCGACCCCGAGCTGCTCTGGGAATCGGCCGGGTCGGCTCCGAACGCCGAGGCCGCCGCTCATCTCAACGGCTGCGCCGCGTGCCGAAGCCAGCT
Organism: Archangiaceae bacterium; assembly: GCA_043776025.1. Lineage (GTDB taxonomy): Bacteria > Myxococcota > Myxococcia > Myxococcales > Myxococcaceae > JAYVRT01. Next base: position 1,103 of record JAYVRT010000618.1, read on the forward strand.
CGCCCAGGTTCAGGCGGCGAAGGCGCTGCTGGTGCGCCCGGGTCCGCCGCCGCCGCTCGACCCGGTGGCGATGCGCCGCATCGGCGCGGTGCTCAAGGAAGCCGCCGCCGAGCAGCTCAAGCCGCGCGCGTGGTGGTGGCCGTTCGACGTCAGCCCGCTGTGGGCGTTCGCCGCGGTCGCCGCGGTGGTGCTCGCGTTCCTCGTCTGGAACCAGGGGCAGCTGCAGCCCCAGCCGTCGACGCCGATCGCCCACAACCCCGTCGCGCCGCAGGGGCAGCAGCTGGCGCAGGTGCCACCGAAGGTCGAGACGCCCCTCGTCCGCCCCGCGCGTCCGAAGCTGCTGGCGAAGGTGACCTCCAGCCGGAAGGCGAAGAGCTCGAGCGCGGCGCTCCAGAAGAGCCAGACGCTCGCCGAGGGCACGAAGGTGAACACCGAGTCCGGCGGCGCGCTGTGGCTGCAGCTGCCGGACGGGAGCCGCGCGGGTCTCACCGGCGCCTCCGAGATTCAGCTCGACACCCTCGAGGAGAAGCAGCTGGGGATGACGTTGGCCAGAGGCGATGTGCTGGTGATGGCGCGCCACCTGCCCGACCGGGTGTTGACGGTGAAGGCGGGCGAGGTCGAGGTGCGCGACATCGGCACCCGGTTCCTCGTCTCCCGCGACGCGCAGCGGGTGCTGGTCGCGGTCGAGGAGGGCGTGGTCGAGGTCAATGCCCCGGGCAACAAGCTGACGCTCCGGGGCGGCCGCAGCGCCGAGTGGCGCGAGGGCAGGCTGGTGGAGCAGGCGTGGGCCCCGACGCCGCCGCCGGCCGCGAAGCCGAGCAAGGTCATCGTCAGCACCCCGACGCCGCCGATCGAGGCGATCTCCGGCGGGCTCGATTCAGGTGAGGCCGTCGCGGCAGCCGCCCAGCCGCCCCAGCTTGCTCCCGTGCCGGTGCCGGTGGACCCGACCCAGCCGGACGAGGACTGGGCCGCGGCGCCGAATACGCCGCATCCGAGCGTCGCCGGAGCGCCAACGCCCAAGGTCTCGCCGGTGCCGCCGGCGGAGGTTCCTCCCGCCGAGGCCGCGCAGTCGCCCGAGGAGGAAGAGGCGTCGGTGCTCAGCCTCGCCGGCATCGAGCAGCGGCTGAAGAAGGTCTCGCGCGCGGTGCGGGCGCCGTTCGCCGCGGTCGGCTCGTCGATTCGCGAGACGCGGGCGCGGGAGATCGGCCGGCTCGCGGACGAGGGCAACTGCGAGGAGGCGCTGCGCCGCGCCGATGCCTGGCTCGTCGACAAACGCAGCGAGTCCACTGACGAGCCGCGCTGGAAGCGCTCGGTGCAGGTCAACCAGATGCGCTGCTACACCCGGCTGCACCGCGACGCGGATGCGACGCGGCTCAGGGAGCAGCTGCAGTAGCGCGCCTGCGGTCGCCGCGGTTGGGCGGATCGCGGCGGGCATAGAAGCGGGGCGGGGTTCACTCGCTCTTGCTTTCCCGGTTGCTCGCGGCAGCCCGGACTCGGGGCGCTTGTCCTCGCCCTCGCGGCCGACTGGCCGGTTCGGGAACCCGCCGCGGGCTTGCAGTGCGAAACGTTCAGCGCCAGGCGACCTGCTGGCCGTGGCTGCCACCACTGGCCGTAGGGACCACCGGCGCCTGGTGGACGATACGGCCAGTGGTGGTGGTTGCGTCCAGAATGAGTGGGCGAAGGGCCGCGAGAGGGGAGGGCGTCGCCCCATTCCCCCCATCCGGACCGCGAGCCCGCGGCGAGGTGACGCTCGACGGCTGGGTGTTGCCAACGAACCCCGCGCCCACCGAAGCAGCCAGGGGGGCCAGCGACGGCAGCCAGAAGTGGTCGTTGTACGTCAGCACGAGGATCGTCAGCGCGGTGAGGAAGGCGACCGTGACCAGGCTCCGATAGGCCCAGGACCGGTTGAAGCCCGCGGCGAAGATCCCCAGCGGCGCGATCAACCACGCCAGCGCCCAGCCGTCGCCGCTGAGCACCAGGGGCGCGCCATGAACGTTGAAGGCGAAGAACGCGGTGATCGCCACGGCGACGCGCCACCGCCCGCCGCGCGCCAGCGGCACCGGCACCTCGCACAGCGCCTCGAGAATCTCGGCGAGCGCGTCCCGGGGAATCGCCAGGTGCGCCTCGCGCGCCCGCGCCCAGGCGAGTTGGACCAGGCGCCGCCGTTGAGCCCGAGTGCTGGAGATCAACCGCTTCAAGCGCGTCGCGTCGTTCGGCGAGAGGCGGTCGTTCGCACGCCAGATTCGCCGGTGGGCCTCGCCGCAGGTGCGGTCGAGCCGAATCAGCTCGCCCACCCGCTCGTAGCCGAACTCCCACCGCCGCAGCGATCCCCGCAGTGCCCGGTAGGAGTCACGGGCATGCAGCAGGTCGACGTCGGCGTTCTCGAGCCAGGGCAGGGCGTCCATGACCCCTGGAAGAGAGCAAACCCCGGGCCCTCAACGACTCCACCGTCGTTGCTGGCGCCTGCGCCTAACCGCTGCGCAGCGCGCTGCTCAGTTCTTCCACCGAAACGCCCAGGTCTTCGAGCCCGAGCTGTAATCGGTGCGGAAGACGTAGACGTTGTTCACCGGGTCGTAGCCGATCGCCAGCGACGCGAGCGTGCCCGGGGCTCCTCCCTTGATCACCGCAGAGCTCCACGCCTTTGTCGCGGGGTCAAACGCGTAGAAGGTGCTCTGCTTCACCGCCCCTCCAATCAACTGGTTCTTCGCGTCGTAGGCGTAGCCGGGGTCCTCGAGATCGCTCGTCGGGCCGGAGGTGACGAGTGCGTCGAGCGTCGAGAGCTTCGGGTTCGTCCGGTTGAGCTTGAGCGCGAACACCCCCACCGGAGCGCCGCGCACGAAGTAGTAGAACGTGTCGGTCGGCGGGAAGTGCACCAGGTCGTTGGCGTAGCCCAGGGCGTTGAAGTCGGCGTCGGCGCCCAGCGAGTCCTTCAGCTTGTCTCCGTTGTAGGTGTCGACGAACACGGTGCGGATGCGCGCCGCCGGGTCGTAGAGCGACAGACCACTCCGTCCCAGCAGGAGGTTCTTCCCGCTCACCGGATCGAACTCGGAGGCGTCGATGTTGGTGCTCGACACCGCCGACGCCGAGGTGAAGGACCATGCGCCGGCGCCGAGGCTGTAGTGGGCGATCGGCCCGCCGACGTCGTTGCCCACGGTGTTGCAATACCCGCCGGTGAACAGCCGGCTCATCAGCACGAACTCGTTCTGCACCGGCGCCCACGCCAGCAGGTCGTAGCTGTGAATCGAAAGCGGCCGCGGGTACGGACCCGACGTCCCGGCGAGCCACGCTCCCTTCGCCGCGTCGAGGTTGGACGAGACCATCATCGCGCACGGCGTCGGCGCGTAGAGCTCCTTCCACGTCAGCGTGCCGTTGAGGTCGAAGGCGAAGATCGAATCGGTCATCGTGGTCGAGTGACCGCCGCCGAACATCAACAACTGGTGGTGGGTGCTGTCGTAGGTCAGCCCGCTGTAGTCGGTGACCCGGGAGCACGAGCCGTCGGCCGCGCCTGGGCTGGTGCAGGTGAAGTCACCCAGGTCGATCGCGGTGCCGTCGCCGAGCCCCGTGAGACGAGCGTTCGCTGCGAAGCCGCCGCCAGAACCACCGGCACCGCCAGCTGACCCTCCGCCGCCCGAACCTGCAGACCCGCCGCCGCCGCCGCCTGAACCCGCCGCTCCCCCGCCGCCGCCCGCGCCGCCGCCGGTTCCCAGGATCGTCCCCGGACAAGCACAGAGCACCACCGCGAACAGTCCGATGAGAGCGCGCATCCCCCCAGCATGCCATCGCGGGCCGGCTGTTGCGCCCAGCCGGCCGGTCGGGCCTCTACGGATTTGGGCGTCTGCCGGTGTCGGGTACACTGACCGTTGGTGCTCGACGTCGCGCTCGCGCTGCTGTTGGCCGCTCCGGATCGCGTCGAGCTCGTCTTCGGCGGCGACGTCATTCCCCATGCTCCGGTGAAGCACGCCGCCGAGCTCCATGCTCGGTTCGACAGGTCCGACCCGAACAAGAGCCTGAACCACGGCGGGTGGGACCACGTCTTCGGCCCCCTGGCGCAGACACTCCGCGGCGCCGACCTGGCGATCGTCAACCTCGAGACCCCGGTCAGCGGCGATCCGAAGGCGAAGACCGGCAACATGCTCTTCGACGCGCCGGCCTCGCTGCTCGACGGGCTGGTCGCCGCCGGTGTCGACGTCGCCACCTTCGCCAACAACCACTGCCTCGATCAGCACCGCGAGGGAATCGTCGCCACCCGCGCCGCGCTCGCCGCCGCTGGCCTGCTCGCCACCGGCGCCGACACCGATGAGGAGAAAGCGTGGTCGCCGCTGGTGGTCGAGAAGAACGGCATCAGGGTTGGCTTCCTCGCCTTCACCCGCTACCTCAACACCTTCCACAACGCTCCCTCGCCGGCCGCCCCGCATGTCCCCCTCGTCCACTACGCGGCCGACCCCGAGACCGGGGGCCTCGACGAGCAACACTTGCTGCTGCGGGTGAAGGCCGCGGCGGCGAAGTGCGACGCGTTGATCGTCATCCCCCACTGGGGCGAGGAGTACCGGCCCCAGCCCCAACCCGACGACCGCCGGCTGGCCACCGAGCTCGTCGCCGCTGGCGCGGTGGCGATCGTCGGCAGCCACCCCCACGTCCTCCAGCCGATGGAGTGCCTCACCCGCGACGACGGCAGCCGCGCCCTGGTCGCCTTCTCTTTAGGCAACCTCGTCAGCAACCAGGATATGTCCGAACCGGAGAGCGCCACCCGCGAGGGGATGCTGCTGCGGCTGGTGCTCGAGCGCGCCACGGTGGGTGCCCCCGTGCGCCTCACCTTGATCGACGCGCTGCCGCTGTGGACCGAGAACGTGATGCGCACCGGCGAGCGCCGCAACGTCCAACCGACGGTCGTCGAGGACGAGGTGAAGGCGATGCGCGAACGCCTCGCGACGCTCGAAGCGCGCGACGATCGCGAGAGTGTGCGCGAGAAGAAGTCGCTCACCGACCGGGTGAAGCAGGCGCGCGCGCGGCAGGAGCGGATCCTGCGCGTCGTGCCCATCGAGCTCCTCCACCCTGTCTCCCCACCGGCTCCCTCGGCGGCCCAGCCGTGACACGGCGCGTCACTCCAGTGCAGGATGGCCCGGCGTTGAAGCCGGATCTCCTCGTCCTCGGTGGGCGGTTCAAAGTGCTCAGCCATCTGGGTGGCGGCGGCATGGCCGAGGTGTACCTGGCCGAGCAGATCTCTTTGGGCCGCAAGGTCGCGCTCAAGGTGCTCAAGCGGGACCTCGGCAAGCGGCCCGACATGGCCGAGCGCTTCCGCCGCGAGGCGCGGATCCTCTCCACGGTGGACCACCCGTCGGTGGTGCGGGTCATCGACTTCGAGTCGCGCCCCGAGGCCACCATCCTCGTCCTCGAGCTCGCCGAGGGCGAGACGCTGGAGAAGGTGATGAAGCCGGGCGCCCTCTCGCCCGAGCGGGCGATTCCGATCCTCGCGCAGATCGCCGAGGGCCTCGGCGCGATCCACGAGAAGGGCATCGTCCACCGCGACATCAAGCCGCAGAACGTGGTGCTCAACACCACGCCCAAGGGCGACCAGGCGCGGCTGCTCGACTTCGGCATCGCGCGGCTGATGGAGATCCCCGACGGCCTCGACGGCGCCCCTCTGCTCGGCGGCCCGGACAACCCCTTCATCAGCCAGCCAGGACAAGTGGTCGGCACGCCCGCCTACGTCGCGCCGGGGCAGGCGATCGCCGGCCCGCTCGACACCCGCACCGACGTCTACTCCTTCGGTGTCCTCGCCTACCGGCTGCTCTCCGGGCAGTTCCCGTTCCCCGGGCCTGGCTCGCAGGACTTCCTCAAGCAGCACCTGCTCTCGCCGCCCCGGCCGCTCGACGAGGTCACTCCGTCGCTGAAGGAACGTCCGGCGCTGGTGAAGCTGGTGATGGACTGCCTCGAGAAGAGGCCCGACGCGCGGCCGGCCAACGGCCTGGCGCTGCTCGAGCGGCTGATGCCGATGATGCCGCCGACGCCCTACGACTCGTCGGTCACCACCCCGAGCCGGCGGCTGTTCAACCAGACCTCGGCGAGCTCGCTTCCCCCGGTGGCGACGCCGGTGCCGCTCGAGCCGACCGCTCCTTCGAAGTGGGCGGGGGTGCAGGAGCGCACCGCGTTCCTCGGCGAGGTCGGGCTCACCCACGCACGCCGGGCGATCGACGTCGCGCAGAAGGTCGATCGCGAGTGGTGGCGCAGCCTGCTGTGGACCGCGGTCATCGTCGGCACCGCGTCGGTCGGCTGGGCGATGCTGCCGGCGTCGCCGAACCAGCGCGCGGCGAAGCTGATTCAGAACGGAAAGGCCGAGGAGGCGCTGAGGCTGCTGCAGGAGCGCGAAAGCGACGCCCCGGCGGAGGGCCCGGAGATCGCGGCGCTCGAGGCGGCCGCGCTTCACAAGCTCAACCGGCCCGACGAAGAGCGGACGCTGCTGCGTGAACGCACCTACCAGGCGCTCTATGCGGCGCATCCACTGCTGCTCGAGGCGCTCGCCGAGGACTTCGCCAGCGCCGAGTCGGACGCCGAGCTGCGGGCGTTGATCGCCGTCGTCCCCGCGGAGTCGCTGCAGCCGATGTTCGTCGCGCTCGCCACCGGGCCGCGCTCGCTCAAGCAGTGGGGCGCGCTGCGCTACCTCGACTTTACCGGGGCCCATCAGAAGCTGGATCGCGTCGACCTCTACTCCGGCGCGCTCAAGGACGACGACTGCGACATCCGCGCGAAGGCCTCGGTGCGGCTCGCCGAGCTCAACGACCGCGACGCGGTGAACGCGCTGCGTGAGTTGTCCGAGTCCCCCAAGGACGAGCGCCACGAGGTCCAGGTCAACTGTGGCCAGGACGAGGCCGCCGAAGCGATTCGGCAGCTGAAGAAAGACCGGAAGTGATCCTCGGTGGTCCCGGGAGACGGACCCCGCTGGCGAGCTGAACCGCCACGAAATCAGACGGTTGTCGGTGGCAGGCGCCGTGAAGAGCCCGGGTAACACCTTAACCCCCGAGGCTTTCCCGTGACTGCTCCCATCCGTGGCCTGTCGGTGTCATTTCCCGCCGCCGACGAAGTCGATCCCCAGCCCGCCGTTTCCCCACCGCCGCCCCGGTCCACCGAAGCGGCCACCAACCGAGTCGACGCCTGGTCCGGGCCGCGGTCGGCGCCGATGCGCGAGGACTCCATTGGCTCGTCCAGCTTGACCGCCGGTCAGCTCGCCCATGGTTCGGTGCCCTCGCTCACCGCCGACGGGATCGCGCCTGAGCTCGACGCGCTGATGGGCACCGGGAAAATGCTCTCGTTTCCGTCCGCCGATGACGCCCGGCACGCCGTCTCGCTGCTCGAGCAGCTTCCGCCGAAGGAGTACCGCCGGGCGCTCGAGGACGCCGATTCGCGCACCCTGCAGACGATGTTCACAAAGATGGACGCCCAGACGCGCGCCGACTTCTTCGCGCAGGCGCGGCAGAAGGGGGCGATCGCCGAGGAGCCGGGCGTGCGGATGCCGCCGCTGGTCGGCTCTCCGCCCGACAAGCCGGCGCTGCTTCGCAACGACGCCGGTCTGCGCCTGCCGCTGCGCGAGGCGATTCACGCGGAAAACAAGGCCCGCGTCCGGGACTACATGCACCAGTTCGACCCCTACACCGCGCGCTACGCCGAGGCCGCGTACGCCGCGCCCAACCCGATGACGCTCCGCTCGATGGGCGCGCCGGTCTCTGAGTTCACCCTCTACGAGCCGGGCCTGGTGGGCGCGCGCGACAACCAGCAGTTCGGCACCCTCGAGCAAGGCGCGGCCACGTCGCGGGCCCGTGCAGCCCGGGCAGTCAATGACCGGATCGCCGACTTCGCCGGCCGCACCCGCGCGGGCAGCCTCAGCCTCGTCGCCTCCGCCAAGGTCACCTTCGAGGCCGCGCCGATCGAGATCCAGCTCAAGCGCGAGGACCGGCTCACCGACGCTGGGAAGCACGACACCGCGTTCTCCGGCGAAGTGTTGGCCGACGTCGCGCCGGGCGCGTCGGTGGGCGTCGATGAGAAGGGCAGGGCGGTCGAGCAGTTCAAGGCGGGCGACTTCAAGGCGAAGTTCGAGGACCGCGAGCTCACCCGCCTCGAAGGCGAGGTCAACGGCTTCGGCGTGCAGCGCGACGAAGGGAAGACGACGCTCTTAGCGAAGGTGCCTGGAACGCCCTTCGGCACCTACGCCACCATCGACGAGAAGAAGGGCTCCTACGGCGGCGGCTTCAGGGCCAGCGAGGAGACGGAGATCCACGGCCTGGGGAAGATCGAGATCGAGGCGAAGCTCGGCGTGCAGATGCAGGGCGTGGCGCCCGAGCGCCTCGGGGACATCGCGTCGATGAAAGACGGAGGCATCTGGGGGCCGATGCCCGAGCTCGATCAGCGGATGAAGTGGAGCAGCATCTCGCCCGAGCGCCAGGCCGAGCTCAAGCGCCAGTGTGGCTTCAACGCGAGCAACTGGCCAGTCCGCTGACTGTATGTTCGGCGGGTGACCCCTCCTCAACCCCGAGGTGCGCTGCGCCTGACCCTCGACAGCGGCGGCCTTCACTTCCTCGAGGTCGACGAGACCTCGGTGCGGCTGGGGCATCACGCGGGAGATAAGCGCTCGCGGATGCACGTCGCCCTCGCGCGGCACCTCTCGTTCGACAGCGGCGGCGCCCGGCTGAAGCTCGATGCCTCCGACCAGCTGCAGCTGCCTCCGTCGTCGAGCCTGCGCGTCTTCCTCGGCGAGAAGTCGCAGGTCGCGGTGCTTCACCGCGGCGGCCCGCCGGTCCTCGTGGGCCCGGCATACGTGCTCTCTCCGTTCGAGACGCGCTACCTCGCGGACAACGGGCACCCTCACCCCACCGCGCGGCACGCCGGCTTGCTCGACGTCGCGCCGGTGACTGACCTCCACTGCCACTTCGCCGGAGCGCCCCGTGCCGAGGACTTGCTGCGGCTCGGCGCCGAGGCGGGAATCGTCTACCCCCGCGCCCTGCTCGAAGAAGCGGGGATCCGCGTCGAGGCGGACATCGCGGTGGGAGCGCTCTCGCCAGAGCTGTGGCAGCGGCTGCAGCGCCAGCTGGCACTTCCGCTCGATCGCCAGTCCACCTTCGTCGAGATGGAGCGCGTCTACCGCCTCCGTTCCCCGCTGACGAAGGCGCCGCAGCTGTTCGCGCCACTGCTTCACCAACTGGGCCGCGACTTCGCCGCCGCCGGCGTGCGGTACGCAGAGCTCTCGCTGGGCGACATCCAGACCGCCTCCCGCTTGCGCGCCGCGCAGGAGGAGGTGTTGAAGGTCGAGGCGGCCACCGGGGTCCGCCTGCGCTTTCTCCTCGCGCTCTCCCGGCACAACGACTGGGAGTGGGACGAGGACCTGCTCGATCGCCTCGAGGCGCTCGCCGGAAGCCGCGCGCTGGTCGGCGTCGACTTCATGGGCCACGAGACGAACTCCACCCACGCCTTCTGCCGTCAGCTCGAGCGGCTGGCGAAGTGGGGCGACGCGCACCACCCCGGCACCGTCATCCGCGTTCACGCCGGCGAGAACCCGGCCCACCCGGAGAACGTCCGCGCGGCGGTCGAGCACGTCGGGGAGCACGACGTGTGTCTGCGCATCGGCCACGGGCTCTTCGGCGTCGACGACGCCACGGTGGACGCGCTGGCGCGGCGCGGAGCAATCGTCGAGTTCAACCTCAACTCCAACTTCGCGCTCAACAACATCCAGACCTCGAACGAGGCGCCGCTGCGCCGCTACCTGCGACGCGGCGTTCGCTGCGTCCTCGCCACCGATGGCGCCGGCCTCTACCAGACCGGGCTCCCCTTCGAGGTGCGCGCGGCGCGGCTGTGCGGGGTCACCGACGGCGAGCTGAAGCAGGTGCTCGAGACCGAGGTCGAATACCTGAAGCGGCGCGAGGCCGCCGAGGCGCGGCTGCCGGCGCGGTTCGAGGTTCCGGATGACGTTCCGCCGCGCCACTTCACGCCCGAGGTCGCCGCCGCCCGCCGCGCGGCGCGCACCACCCGGGCGGCGGTCCTGCGCTCCGCCATCGGCGGGAAGTGGTGTGCCGACCCTTCGGAGGTGCTCGCTGGCCGGCGCCCGGTCAGCTTCGCCGGGGCCTGGATGCACGCGTGGGACAAGCTGCCAGCCGCGGACCGCTCGCGCATCCTCGCCGTGCTCGACGCGCTGCTGTCTGGCTTCCCCCGCGACAGGGTGGTGCTCGTCACCGGGGGAACCCGCTTCGGCGTCGAAGGTGAGGTCGCGCTCCGCGCCGCGCGGCTGGGGCTCACGTTGCTCGGGACGCTCGTCAATCAGTCGCCCGCAGACGCCCTCGCGCCAGGGCTGACCCACGCCTGCGTCGTCGGCGAGGCGCTGCACGACAAGGCCGCGGGGCTGTACCAACTGATGGGCGCCCACGACGGCCTGTGTCTCTTCTTCGGCGGTGGCAACGTCGTCAGCGACGAGATTCAGACCGCGACGAACCTGCGGCTGCGCTACCTGCTCCTCGCCGGGGTCGAAGGGGCCAGCGGCGCTCACGCCATCGAGCAACCGCACCGCGCGTTCTCTTCCGCCGACGAGGCGCTGGCGCGGCTCGACGACACCGCGTTCTTCGCCGCCGCCTACGAGCCCTTCTGGCACCTGGGGAGAAACCCGACGGTGGACGCGGCGGTGTTTCGGACCCACGGCCCGCAGCGGCAGGTGCTGCTGATTCGGCGCGACGAGGACGCTCCGGCCGAGCCGGGTCAGTGGGCACTCCCCGGCGGCTTCGTCCCCACCGACGCTCCCCGCGGCGCGCCGTGGCAGGCCGGACCGCAGAGTGCGCGCGACACCGCCCTGACCGAGGTGCGCGAGGAGGCGGGGCTCGACGTCTCGAGGCTGAAGGACAAGCTGCTGCAGTTGGGTGAGTTCGAGGGCGGCGGCCGGGACGTCCGCGACACGCCGAGCGCCTGGAGTTCGACCACGCTGTTCGCGCTGGTGGTGGACGAGCCGACCGCGTCGCAGCCGATCGCCGGGGGCGACGACGCCTGCGAGGCTCGCTGGTGGCCCCTCGACGCGCTGCCCCCGCGGCTCGCCTTCGACCACGCAAGACTCCTCAAGGTCGCCGTCGACAAGCTGTATGGTGGCCGCCATGAGTGAGACCACCACCTTCAAAGTTCACGGCTGCGGCCTCTCGGTGCGGAACATCAAGGCCAAGTCGGCCGTCGACGCCGCCCGGCTGTTCCAGTTCGACGTCAACAGCGAGAAGTACCGCGGCAAGTTCGTCCAGGAAGGGGTGATCACCATCACCGACGCCCACGGCAAGCCGAGCCGGTTCTCCTGGGAGTTGAAGCCGCTCGCCGATTGAGCGGTTCGCCTTCCCAAGCGCATCCGGGGTAGACGCGAGCGTGTGAAACTGCTCCGCCTCGCGCTCTTCTCGTTCCTCCTCGCTGGTTGCAGCGCGCTGCCGCCGGTCGTCGATGCCGGCGGCCAGGACCCCGATGCTTCGGTTCCCGTCGATTCGGGCGACCCGAGCGACGCGGGCTTCGACGCGGGGGTCTCCGACGCGGGGGTCCCTGACGCCGGTCCGCAGCCGACGGTGGTGCGGGTCCACTACCCCGCCGGTAGCAAGTCGATCGCCATCCGTGGCTCGGTGACGCCGCTCAACTGGAACACCGGCAAGCCGATGAGCTCCGGCGCCGACGACACCTGGACCTTCACCTCGATCGATGTGCCGGGCCAGCTGGAGTTCAAGCCGCTGCTCGACGACGCCACCTGGAGCCGCGGCCCGAACTACGTCGTCGACCGAGGCCACGCGGTCGACGTCTACCCGCACTTCAACCTCACCCAGGGGCAGTTCTCGAAGCGCTGGCCGACTTTCTCCTCGACGCTGTTGGGGAACTCCCGCGCCGTCTGGGTCTACCTGCCCCCGACGTACCTCGAGAACGTCCGCGCACGCTTCCCCGTGGTCTACATGCACGACGGGCAGAACCTCTTCGACCCGGCGATCGCCTTCGGGGGAAATCCCTGGTGGGCGCAGAACGCGGTCGACGCCGCGGCGGAGTCGGGCGCGTTCGCGGAGGCGATCCTCGTCGGCCCCGAGGCCACCGCCGACCGCATCGGCGAGTACACCCCCGTGCCCGACCCCAGCTACGGCGGTGGGAAGGGGCTGCTCTACCTGCGGATGCTGGTCGAAGAGCTCAAGCCGAAGGTCGACGCCGAGCTGCGCACGATGCCCGATCGCGCGCACACCACCATCCTCGGCTCGTCGCTGGGCGGGTTGATCTCCTCTTATGCCGGGGTGGTGAAGCCCGAGGTCTTCGGGATGATCGGCGCGATGTCTCCTTCGACCTGGTGGGACAACAAGGTGCTGCTCACCTATGTGCCGATGACGCCCGCCAGCCCCCGGCCGTTGAGGGTCTATGTCGACAGCGGGGACTCCGGCCCCTCGAACGACGACAAGGACAACACCGCGCTGCTGGCGCAGTCCTACCGGTCGCTGGGCTACTCGGACGGGACGAGCCTGAAGTACGTGGTCCAGCCGGGCGCGACCCACAGCGAGACCTACTGGTCGCAGCGGTTGCCCGAGGCGCTCAAGTTCCTCGTCGGGCCGCGGCAGTAACCTCAGGCCTTGTTCAGCAGGCCGCGCTCGACCCGCGCGCGCGTCTCTTCCGAGCCGTGCATCAGCTCGAGCAGGTATTCCTTGATGCCGTGGTCGTAGGGCGCCTCGACCCGGTCGAGGAGAATCGCCCTCTGAAAATGGCGCGCCGCTTCCTCGACGCGGCCGGCGCGGCGGGCGATCGACCCCAGCTGCAGCTGCGCGCGCAGCCGGTCGCCCGGGCCGAGTTCCTCGAGCACCCCTTCGATGCGCTGCCTCGCCGCGGCGTCGTTCTTTTCCCGGGTGTCGAGCCAGGCCAGGTCGAGCTCCACCGAGACGTCGTCCGGTCGCAGCGCCACCAGCCGCCTTCGGGCGTCGGCGTTCTTGCCCAGCTCCGCCAGCACCAGCGCGCGCTCGCGCTGCAGCGCGGCGTTCTTCGGCGCCTCGGCACACCAGGCGTCGAGCACCGCGTTCGCCTCGGCCCACTGCTCGCGGTAGGTGAGGCAAGCCAGCACGTGCGTCCGGCGGGTGAGCGGCGCTACCCCGGCGATCGACTCGATGCGGAACACCTTGTCGGGGTAGTTGAACTTCAGCGCGAACGGCTGGCCGCAGTCGATGCAGACCGGGTTGCCTCCACACTGGCGCTTCACCCCGAGGCACAGCCGCAGCGGCCGGTCGCAGTGGGTGCAGCGCGACGGGTAGGCGGAGTCGAAGACGGTGGCCGGCGGGTGCTTCACCTTGAGCAGCAACTTCTCCCGGATGTCGTCCCGGCAGTCGTAGGTGCGGCAGACCAACGGCCGGTCGGCCCAGGCGCCGCAGTTGCCTGTCGCCTCGTCGAAGTAGTGGCAGTTGCCCGCGGGGGCCTTCTTCAGGACGTCGACGAACGGCGCCAGCGTCAGCAGCCCGTCGTCGAGGTCTTCCTGCGCGAGCACCACGAGGAACTGGCGGCAGCACATGTCGTTGCAGCCGATTTCCGGCTTCAACGTCAGGCAGGGGGTGCAGGAGTTCGAGTGGTCCCGCTTCGGCTTGAAGCCCGAGGTGCGCCGCAGCATCCCGTCACAATCGCACGGCGGTCAGAATTTTTCGCGGCAGCCGTCGTTTCTGATTGTGGTGAATACGAACTGCATATATATGCGATCCTCATGCAGAAGCTGAAGGCTGGCGTCATTGGCGCCTCGGGATACTCCGGAGTCGAGCTGACGCGGCTGCTGGCCTATCACAGCCAGGTCGCGCTGCAGTTCCTCACCAGCGATCGCTGGGTCGGCGAGACGGCGGCAGCGCGGGTGGGCATCCCCGGCAGCTCGAGCTTCGTCTCGGTGGAGCAGGGCCTGGCCCAGGCGGGCACCTGCGACGTGGTGTTCCTCGCCACGCCGGCGGAGATCTCGCTGGCGCTGGCGCCGAGGCTGCTCGAGGCCGGCGCGAAGGTGGTCGACCTGTCCGGCGCCTTCCGTCTCAAGGACGCGGCGCTCTACCCGAAGTACTACGGGCTGACCCACGACGCGCCGAAGTGGCTCGCGCAGGCGGTCTACGGCTTGCCCGAGCTGTTCCGCGCCGAGCTGCCCACGGCCCGGCTCGTGGCCAACCCCGGCTGCTACGCGAGCGCCGTCGCCCTCGGGGTGGCGCCGCTGCTGCGCGCCGGGTTGGTCGACCCGAAGTCGTTGGTGGTCAACGCGGCGTCGGGGGTGTCCGGCGCGGGGCGCAAGGCCACCGAGGATCTGACCTTCATGGAGGTCGACGGCGACTACCGCGCCTACAAAACCTTCAAGCACCAGCACACGCCGGAGCTGGTCCAGACGCTGTCGCGGCTCGGCGGCGGAGAGGTATCGCTCGTCTTCACCCCGCACCTGCTGCCACTCAAGCGGGGGATCCTCTCCACCGCGGTGGCGACCTTGAAGCCAGGCGTCGGCGGCGAGGACGTCTCCTCGGCCTACGTCGACGCCTACCGTGGCGAGCCGTTGGTGACCCTGCTCGGCTCGGCGGACGAGGTGCGGCTGACCCAGGTGGTGGGCACGCCGCGCACGAGCATCGGGGTCAGCGTCGACGGCGAGAAGGTGGTGGCGATCTGCGCCATCGACAACCTGCTCAAGGGCGCCGCGAGCCAGGCAGTGCAGAACTTCAACCTGCTGTTCGGGCTGGGCGAGACCCACGGAGTCTTCGGATGAGCGTCGCGAAGGGATTTCAGTTCTCGGGGCTGCACTCCGGGATCAAGCCCAACAAGAAGGACCTCGCCCTCGTCTTCAGCGCCACGCCGTGCAGCGCCGCGGCCTGCCTCACCGCGAACACCGCCCGCGCCGCGCCGGTCATCGACGCCGCCGCCCGGGTGCCGTCGGCCGGGGTCCATGCGGTGATCATCAACAGCGGCAACGCCAACGCGCTCACCGGCACCGCCGGGGTCGAGGACGTGCAGGGGGTGGGGCAGGCGACGGCGGCGGCGCTCCAGCTGACCGGTGGGGCCGGCACGGTGCTCTCCGCCTCGACCGGCGTCATCGGCGTCCGCCTGCCGAAGGAGAAGATCCTCGCCGCGCTGCCGAAGCTGGTGCTCGGCCTCACTCCCGCGCCTGAGGCGGCGGCGGAGGCGATCCTCACCACCGACACCCGAATGAAGATCGCCTCACGCACCCTCTCCTTGAACCGCAAGCAGGTGACGCTCTCGGCGATCTGCAAGGGCTCGGGGATGATCGCCCCCCAGCTGGCGACGATGATCGCCGTCGTCACCACCGACGCGGCGATTTCCCCCCCGATGCTGCAGCAGGCGCTCTCCTCGGTGATGGACGGCAGCTTCAACAACCTCACCGTGGACAACGACATGTCCACCAACGACGCGGTCTTCGCGCTCGCCAACGGCCTGGCCGGCAACACGCCGATCACCGACCCCAACGCCGACTACGAAAAGTTCCGCGCCGCGCTCGGCTCGCTCTGCCAGGAACTGGCGCGGGAGATCGCCGCCGACGGCGAGGGCGCCACCAAGCTGCTCGAGGTGAAGGTCTCGGGTGCGCCGGACGTGAAGATCGCCGCGGACATCGCGAAGGCGATCGCCGGCTCGTCGCTGGTGAAGGCAGCGATCTTCGGCGCCGACCCGAACTGGGGCCGGGTGCTGGCGACGGTGGGCGCCCGCGGCGGTTCCCAGAAGTACGCCCTCGACCCCCACGGGGCGAAGGTGACGATTCAGAACATCTGCGTCTACGACAAGAAGCCGACGCTCGAGTCGCCGGCGCGGCTCAAGGCCCGGATGCGCGAGCCCGAGGTGCGGGTGCACGTCGAGCTGCGCGCTGGCGAGGCCGAAGCGGTCGCCTGGGGCTGCGACCTCTCCTACGACTACGTGAAGATCAACGCCGACTACACCAGCCTGCTCACCACCGCGCCCGACGGTTCGGTGGGCCGGGACGATCGGCTGACCAACTACAGCCCGAGCTTCAAGGTGACTCTGCTCACCCAGGCGCTCTCGTACATCTCCCGCTTCTCCGGCAAGCGCTGCGTCCTCAAGCTGGGCAAGTCGGCGCTGGCCAAGGACTCGCTGCGGCAGGCGTTCTGCGAGGACGTGAACCTGCTCAAGTCGGTGGGGATGGTGCCGATCGTGGTTCACGGCGAGGCGCCGGGCGCCGAGTCGCAGGGAGACGCGAAGCTGCGCGAGGTGCTCGTCACCGGCAGCACCAACCTCGACCTGGTGACGATGCTCAACCGCAACGGCAGCGCGGCAATCGGCGTCTCCGGCCAGGACGGTGGCCTGCTGAGGGCGAAGAAGGTGGCCTCGAAGAAGGGCGAGTTCCGCACCGCCGACCTGTTGAAGGTGAACGCGGAGATGCTCGAGATGTTCCTCGCCAAAGGCTATGTGCCGGTGATTGCGCCGGTGGGCTTGTCCGAAGACGGCGAGAGCGTGCCGCTGGACGCCGACCAGGTGGCGGCGATGGTGGCGAAGGAGCTCAACGCCTCGAAGCTGGTCTACCTCACCGCCGCCACCGGCCTGATGGTCGAGGACGAGCTGGTGCCGCAGTTCCCCACCAGCCAGCTCGAGGCGAAGCTGAAGGCCGGCGCCTTCGTCGGCAACCAGGAGCTCAAGGCGCGCAGCGCGCTCTGGGCCGCGACCGCCGGGGTCGAACGGGTGCACGTCATCGACGCCCGCACCCCCCACAGCATCATCGCCGAGCTCTTCACCGAGCTCGGGGTCGGGACCCTGGTGACCGTCGGATGACCACCGAGGTCCACGCTCGTCGCGACGCGATTCGCCGGCTGATCCGTTCCCAGGTCATCGGCACCCAGGAAGAGCTGGGCAAGCTGCTCGAGAAGGAAGGCATCGAGGCGACCCAGGCGACCCTGTCGCGCGACCTCGGGGCGCTGATGGCCCGGCGGGTCCAGCTGGCCGAGGGCGGCACCGCCTATGAGCTCGACGACGCGCCGGT
Organism: Archangiaceae bacterium; assembly: GCA_043776025.1. Taxonomy (GTDB): domain Bacteria; phylum Myxococcota; class Myxococcia; order Myxococcales; family Myxococcaceae; genus JAYVRT01. Next base: position 18,063 of record JAYVRT010000618.1, read on the forward strand.
GGGCGGCGGGGCTTCCGGGCTCAGGGCGGTGCACGCGCTGGTCACCGCCGTCGATGAGAGCGACGCGATGGTGGTGCTGCGCACCCGCCCCGGCGCGGCGTCGATCGTCGCGGCGGCGATCGACGCCGGACGGCCGCCGGGCGT
>JAYVRT010000619.1:0-4909 GCA_043776025.1 Archangiaceae bacterium
GAAGGTCTTGTCGGGGTAGAGGATCACCTCGACCCGCTGCTCGCCGCTGTAGCCGTAGAACTCGTTGATCGCCGCGCGCGCGTCTTCGATCGTCTTCACGGTGAAGGCGGCCATCGCGCTGTCCTCGGCGCCGTCGAAGCTGACCGTGACCCACTTCGAGCTCGTCACTCCCAGTCCGCCGAAGGCGCTCGAGCGTTTGCGCAGCTCCTCGAGCCGGTGCTTGAGCGGAGCGTCGCCGGGGTTGTTGCGCAGGCCCTTCTCCCACTCCGCCAGCGCCCGTTGCTGATCGCCTTGCGCGTAGGCCACCTCGCCGCTCGCGAGGCTCAGCGTGGGCTCGTCGGGGTCGCTCTCACGGCCCTTGCGGACGAAGCGCTGGGCGTCGTCGACGAAGCCCGAGGCGACGCGCTCGAGGGCGATCCGGCCGCAGCCCGCGGCGATCGCCCGCCGGTCGGCGTCGGTGGTGGCGAGGCCCGTCGCTTCGGTGAGCGCCTCGAACGCCCGGGGAGGCTGGCCGGCCTTCGCCAGCCTCTCGGCCCGCTGCAGCCCCTCGTTGAGCGCGCGGGAGGGCGCAGTCAACCTGCCGGGGTTGGGCGCGGCCGGCGGCGGGGCAGGGCGCGCGACTGGGCCGCCGCTGATCTCCCCGAGCTCATCGCCAGAGGTGGTCTCCCGCTTGACCCCCTTGGGGATCGTCGCCGGGTCGTCGGTGTAGTGGACCTCGCCGTCCTTCGAGACCCAGCGGTACAGGTCCTGCGCCGACGCCGAGGAGGAAGCGACGGCGCACACCACTGCACCCAGTCGGAGCGCTACGCCCAGACCCGGCGCCTCGCCGCGAGCAACAACAGGCAGATCCCCAGCACCACCGCGCCGCTGCCGCCGGCGATGCAGCCGCAGCCGGTGATCGAACGCTTGTCCGAAGCGTCGACCGCCTTGGCGTTGTCGATGGCGATCACCGGCATCCCCGTGGCGGCAAGGTGCTCCGCGCGCAGCAGCGCCGGCGCCATCTTGTTCGTCCCATTCCAGGGGATCGAGAAGCGTCGTCCGTCGGTGCCGGTGAGATCCGCGCGCACCGGGGTCGCCCCGTCGCAGATCATCGCTCCCCTGATCGAGCGCGCCGCGGAGACCATCGGCAGGTCCTTGTTGAAGGCGAACTCCGGGTCGAGCGTCATCTCGTCGGCGGAGAGGGTGGTGTACAGCCGTGTCAACGTCGGCAGCTTGCCCAGCGCCGCCGAGGCCAGGCGCAGCGGCGCGATCACCAGGCTGTCGATCTCGTCGCCGCAGCGAGGCTGCTCGACCGTCGTCTGGGTGAGGTCGTTCTGGTAGGTCTCGATGTTCGAGTAGAACTGAACCGCGGTCGAGCCCACCGACGCCGGCTGCGGAACACAGTGGCCGAGGATCCCCAGGACGTTCTGGCTGGCGCCGACCAGGTTCGCGTCGCGCACCGCCTTGACGAAGGCGATCGGGCTCGTCGTCGCCACCGCGTCTCGGCGGTAGCCGTTGAGCACCCCGTCGACCGCCGCCTGTACCCCGGAGCTGGGGCCGGCGAAGTCGGTGATGAAGCCCTGGCCGCCCGCCTCGTCGGCCGCGGCGCCGACCACCAGCGGGTAGCTGACGGTGGGGGACCCCGTCCAGTCCAGGCGCGACTCGTTGATCACCAGGTGGAGGTAGTTGGTGGGGACGCCGCGGCCGTCGCCGAGCAGGAACACCGCGATCCCCAGGTCCGGTTGGGCGGCGATCGCGGTGAGGCGAATCGGGACGCACGGCCCGGCGGTGGAGGCGAACTTGAGGACGATCGGCTGGAGATCGCCGACGCCTTTCTGGGGCAGCAGCTTCAGCGCCACGAAGAAGTCCCCCTTCGCGACGTAGGGCGCGATCATCAACTGGGCCGCGGGCCCGACGTCGTAGCCGTTGCCGGTGAGCCACTTCTCCAGCGCCTTCGGATCGGCCGAAGCGAGCACCGCGGTGTCGAACGGACCCACCGGACCGCGGGAGACGACGGTGACTCCGCTGCCGGCGTCTTCGGCCCCGCCTTGAGATCGATCGAGCACCGACGGCGAGGCGCAGCCGCATCCCAAGGACGGCGGCGGCCGGCAGAAGTTCTGCCACTGGACGTTGAAGGTCGGCTGCGTCCCCTTGTCGAGCAGGGCGAAGAGCTGATCGCTGCCCACGCTCAGCGTCGGCTCAGCCGGCACGGGCACCACCCAGGCGAACGCGCGCGCCTCGCCCGAGTAGAGGATCTGGATGTGCGCGGTGACTTCGCCGTTGTCGAAGCTGAAGAGGATCTTCTCCCCCGTCTGCACCACCGGAGGAGGCCCGCCGCCGCTGCTGCAGAAGAACCCGCCGCAGGGAAACGCGATCGCGGGGAAGAGCACGGCGCCGCAGAGGGCGAGCCGAAGGAGGACATGCTTCACGGAAGACTCCGGAACAACGCTTCGGCCCGGCGAAGATCCTAGCCCATCGCCGGGCCTGGGGGCGACTCACTCCCCGTCGTCTTTGATCCCGAAGTCCTTCAGCTTGCGCGCCAGGGTGTTCCGGCCGATGTCGAGCAGCTTCGCCGCGGCGGTGCGGTTGCCTTTGACCCGCTCGAGCACCCAGAGGATGTGCCGCTTCTCGACGTCGGCGAGCGTCGGGGGCAGCGCGTCGGCTACCGTCTTCTCGTCGGACCGGCGCGTCGGCCGCTGGATCTCCGGCAGGGGGAGCGCCTCGGGGAGGATCTCTCCCTCCGACAGCACCACCGCGCTCTCGATGCAGTTCTCCAGCTCGCGCACGTTGCCCGGCCAGTGCCAGGCCTTGAGGCGGTCGAGCGCGCTCGGCGACAGCCGCGGCTCGGCCTTGAGCTGGTGCTTCTTCGTCGAGGTGGCGATGAAGTGGCGGGTCAGCCGCTCGAGGTCCTCGGGGCCCCGCTCACGCAGCGCCGGCAGCAGCACCTCGACGACCTTGATCCGGTAGTAGAGGTCCTCGCGGAAGCGCCCTTCGGAGACCATCTTCTTCAGGTCGCGGTTGGTGGCGGCGACGATCCGCACGTCGACCTGGACCGTGGCCGTCCCGCCGACGCGCTCGAACTCGCGATCCTGCAGGACCCGCAGCAGCTTGCCCTGGACCGACAGCGGCAGCTCGCCGAGCTCGTCGATGAACACCGTGCCACCCTGGGCCGCCTCGAACTTGCCCAGGGTGCGGGCCTCGGCGCCGGTGAACGCGCCCTTCTCGTGGCCGAACAGCTCGTTCTCGATCAGCGTCGCCGGCAGCGCGGCGCAGTCGACCTTCACGAACGGCTTCGCGCGGCGCTTGGAGTTGACGTGCACCGCGCGGGCGATCAGCTCCTTGCCGCTGCCCGACTCGCCGCGGATCAACACCGTCGCGTCGGTGCCGGCCGCCTTCTGCACCGTCTTGTAGATCGCCCGCATCGGCGCGGACTCGCCGATCACCTTGTTGAAGAAGTACCCGACCGGGCTCTGGGGCTGCTCCCGCGCGCGCTTCAGCTCGGGGTAGAGGCTGGTGGCCTGGAGCGCGGTGGAGATCTGCTGCGCCATCCGCTGGAGGCGGCCCTCGTCCTCTTCGTCGAAGCGGCCGCCAAGGCGGTTGAGCACCTGGAGCACTCCGAAGATCTCGTTGTCGACGTCGATCAGCGGCACCGCCAGCAGCGTCTTGGTGGTGTAGCCGGTGAGGCGGTCGATCTCCGGGTTGAACCGCTTTTCGCTCGAGGCGGTGGGCATGTTCATCACCCCGCCGTGCTGGGCGACGAGGCCGGCGATCCCCTGGCCGAGCTTGATCCGGATCTGCTTCAACTCGGGCAGGTGGGCCGCCCGGGTGAAGACCTCGCCGCGGGCGTAGTCGATGAGCCAGAGGGTGCCGCGATCGGCCTGCATCGCCCGGGCGACGCGATCCACCAGCGCCTGGAGCAGCTCGTCGAGCTGGACCTCCTGGCCCACCAGCCCGCTGACGGAGAGCAGCACCTGCGAAGGGTCGTCGGGAGGTCGGGCCATGCGGATCGAAGGAAGGGTGAAGTCGAGCCCCGAGTCGGCTTCCAAGCAAGTAATTGCGCTCATGCGGTGAGCACCACCTTCTTGCCTTCGCGCGCCGGCTCGCTCGCCGAGAAGTAGCTGCGCGCCGCCTCGGCCATGTTCTCGACCTGCTCGTCGTTGTGCGCCGGGTCGTGGTGGAAGAGGAACAGCCGGCTGGCGCGGGTGGCGAAGGCGATCTGCGCCGCGTCGACGAACGAGTTGTGCCCCCAGCCCTTCTTCAGCTGGTACTCGTCCGGGGTGTACTGGGCGTCGAGGACCAGCGCGTCGGCCCCCTCGATGATCGACGCCACCGTCGGGGTCAGCGTCTGCAGGCTCAGCTCGACGTCGGTCATGTAGACGAACGAGGCGCCGTCGGCGTCGACCCGGTAGCCCATGCAGCCCTGGGGGTGGTTCAGGTCGAAGGGGGTGACCTTGAAGGGGCCAAGCTCCACCGGGCGGTTGGCCTCGGCGCTGGCGAACTCGAGCTTGCCCTTCATCGCCGACATCGGCACCGGGAAGTTCGGCGGCATCATCTGGTTGGCGAGCACCGACTGGAGCTCCTGCGCGCCGCGCACGCCCGGCCCGAAGAGCTTCAGCTCGGTGGTCGGCACGTAGGCCGGGGTGAAGAAGGGGAAGCCCTGGACGTGGTCCCAATGGAGGTGGCTCCAGAGCATCGTCGCCTTGACCGGCTGCCCCGCCTTCATCAGCTCGTCGCCGAGGCTGCGCAGCCCAGTGCCGGCGTCGAAGATCAGCCGCTCGCCCTGGCTCACCACCTCGATGCACGAGGTGTTTCCGCCAATGCGTGCGACCTGGCTCCCTGAGGTAGCGACGCTGCCTCGAACTCCCAAGAACCTGACTTCCATGGCCGACTCCTTGTTGCTGGTGGGCTGCGAGGAGCTGTAGAGCAAGCG
>JAYVRT010000620.1:0-4896 GCA_043776025.1 Archangiaceae bacterium
TGCTGCCGCCCGAGCCGATGGTACAGACCCTGGCGGCGTTGCGTCAGCTCGAGCCGGGTGGAGAGCTGGTGTTGCTGCTCTACCGCGAGCCGTTTCCGCTCTACCCGGTGCTGGAGGGCGAGGGGTTCACCCACCGGACCACCCTGGCTTCGGACGGCACCTACTCGATTCACATCCGGCACGCCTGATGGGCGCGCCGCTCTCTTTCGAGCAGGCGCCGCCGATCTCCGCCCCAGCGCGCTTCTTCCTCACCGCTCCGCTCTTCGGCGCAGCCGCTGGCGTCACCCTCGCGCTGCGCGGGGACGCCGTCCTCGCTTCGCGGTGGACCTTCGAAGCGCTCGCCGTCGTTCACTTGATGGTGCTGGGCTTCATGCTCCAGGCGATGGCTGGGGCACTGCTGCAGTTCCTCCCGGTCGCCGCCGGCGCCAACGTCTGGCGCCCGGCGCTCGTCGCCTGGGTCTGCCACCTCGGGTTCGTCCTCGGCGCCTGCCTGCTCGTCGCCGGGTTCCTCGGGGCGGGCCCGGGGGCACTCCAGGCGGCGGCGGTGGTGCTGGTCGCGACCGTCGGGGCGTTTCTGGCGGCGGCGGGCGCCGGGCTGGCCCGGTCTCCAGCGATCGGCCCGACGATCCTCTCGCTGCGCTTCGCCGCGCTGGGGCTGGCGGTCACCGCGGGGCTCGGCGGCACCCTCGCCGGAGCGCTCGGCTGGGGCTGGGGGCTGCCGCTGCTGGATCTCACCGCGATCCACGCCGCCTGGGGTCTGCTCGGCTGGAGCCTGACGTTGGTCGGGGGTGTCGCGGGCCTGGTGGTGCCGATGTTCCAGCTCACCCCGGCGTACCCGGTGGCCTTCGCCCGCGCGCTGCCGCTGGTCCTCTTCGGGGCGCTGCTCGCGTGGTCGGCGGGTGTCGGTTTCGGCAGCGCGACGGCCGCCTGGGCGGGCGCGATCGCTGCGGCGACCGCGGTGGTTGGGTTCGGAACCTTCACCCTCAGGCTCCAGGCGCGCCGGAAGCGGAAGCAGGTCGACACCACCTTCCACAGCTGGCGGCTGGGAATGGTGTGCTTGTTGCTGGCCGCTCCGCTGGGGCTGTGGCTCCTCGCTGGCCCTCCGGACGTGCTTCGCCCTCGGCTCGAGTACCTGCTCGGGGTGCTGTTGTTGGCCGGCGCGTTCCCCGCGGTGATTGGCGGGATGCTCTACAAGATCTTCCCCTTCCTCTGTTGGCTTCACCTGCAGCGCGTGATGCGCGGCGCGCCGCACATGAACCAAGTGTTGCCCGAGAGGTGGGCGCGCCGCCAGCTCGCGGTCTTTGGCTGCGCGCTCAGCTGCCTGCTGTGCGGAGCGGTCTGGCCGGCCCTGATCGCCGTGGGCGGCGTCCTCTTCGCCGCGTCATGCCTCGTGCTCGAAGCCAACCTGCTCGGCGCGCTCCGCGTCTACCTGCGGATCCGACGCGAGGCCGTCAACCCCTGAGCGCGTCGGCGCAGCTTCTGCGATCGAGCAGGCGCTGAGCCGACCGCGGTCACCGGGTCAGTGACACCACCGTGCGCGAAGGGCGGCCCAATTCGTTTCGACTTTGCGCCGCCGCCCCGTAGGGTGGCGGCCTGACTCGGCTCAACCTCGTGCTCTGGCTCGCGCTGTCGGGCTGCATCGCCACCACCCCGCCGCCGGCGGCGACCTCACTGGTGACCAACCACACGGGGGACCCGGAGCTCGCCGCCCTCGCCTCGGCCACACTCGCAGAGCAGCTGAAGGCCAACGGGGTGCGGCTGGAAACGGTCGAGCTCGACGCCCGGCTCGACCCGACCGCCGAGGGCGGGCTGCGGATTCAGATCCTCTGCACTTCCCGGGGCGATCACCTGCTCAAGGCGAGCGTCGAGGTGAAGGGCCACGGTGCTGCGCCGCAGCGCTTGATCCCCTCGCTCATGGCCCGCGCCGCACGTGAGCTCGCGGTGGACTGCCGGTGAGCCCCCGCGTGTCCGGACACGTGCCTTCACTCCTCTGAAGGCTTGCGATACGGGGACAGCCCGATGAAAACCATTCAGAACCGTTGCCCGGTCGACCTCCACCCGTTGGCTCCGGTGCCGGTCACCGTCGACGTTCCCTCCGTGGTCGCCAGGGCCCGCGCCGCGCAGACCCACTGGCAGGCGCTCGACTTCGACGCGCGCGCGAAGCTGCTCGAGTCGGCGGCGAAGAAGATCCTTGCTCGCCGACATGAAGTTCTCGAACTGCTGCACGACGAGGCCGGCAAGACGCCCGCGGACGTCCTCATGGGCGAGGCGCTCGGCGCTCTGCAGTACGTCAAGGACTGGGTGAAGGTCGCGCGACCGCACCTGCGCAGCCGCAAGCTCCCGATGGATCCGTTCGCCTTCCCCGGCAAGAGCGGCCAGATCGACCTCGTCCCCCGCGGAGTGGTCGGCATCATCGCTCCGTGGAACTTCCCGCTCGCCAACTTCTTCAAGCCCGTCTTCGCCGCGCTCCTCTGTGGCAACACGGTCGTGTTGAAGCCCAGCGAGTTCAGCCCGCGAATGGGCGACTGGTTCGTGCGGGTGCTCGGCGAGACGCTCCCGAAGAACGTGCTGGCGGTGGTTCAGGGCGATGGCGGGGTGGGGGCCCAGCTCGTCCGGGCCGGGGTCGATGCGGTGACCTTCACCGGCTCGACCGCCAGCGGCCGCGAGGTCGCCAAGGCATGCGCCGAGCTGCTGATTCCGGTCTCCCTCGAGCTGGGTGGCAAAGACGCGGCGATCGTGTTGAGCGACTGCCAGTTCGATCGCACCGTCGCGGGGGTCATGTACTGTGCGATTTGGAATGCGGGTCAGTCATGCGGCGACATCGAGCGCGTGTTCGTCGAAGAGAGCATCGCCGACAAGTTCATCGAGGCGCTCACCACTGCCGTCTCGCGGCTGCGGGTGACGGGCGAGACCCGCAGCTGCGACGTCGGGCCCTTGTCGAACGCCCGCCAGCTCGACATCGTCGATGCGCACGTGAAGCAGGCGGTCGCCGCTGGCGCGGTGCTCAAGTGCGGCGGCCACCGCACTGGAGCCGGCCTGTGGTTCGAGCCGACGGTGCTCGACCGGTGCACTCCCGACATGCGGGCGATGCGGGAGCCGACGTTCGGGCCGGTGATCGCGGTCTGCCGCGTGCCGAATGCCGACGTCGCGGTGCAGCTCACCAACGACTGTGAGTATGGGCTTTGCGCCAGCGTCTGGAGCCAGGACATCGCTCGTGCGACCGCGATCGCGCGACGGCTGCAGGTCGGCACGGCGTACGTGAACAACCACAGCTTCACCGGCGCCATGCCCGCGGCTCCATGGACTGGCGTGAAGAGCTCCGGCACCGGCGTCGCGAACAGCTTCATCGCGCTCCATCACTACACCCGCCCGCGCTCACTGGTCATCGACGTGAACAAGAGCGCCGACGCGTGGTGGTTCCCGATGGACGCGGCCCTCGAAGAGCTGGGAAACCGGCTCTCCGAGGTGCAGTTGGGCAACTTCCTCGCGGCAGCCAAGGTGCCGGTGCTGCTCCTCCAGCGGCAGAGGGCGGTGCTCGACTTCGTGCGAAGCGGGCGGCGGGGCGCGGCGCCTTCGGCGGCCACGTCGGTGACCGGTCCGCTCTCGGAGGCGATCTCGAGGCTCTCGCGGTTGGCTCACTGGACGAAGCGAAGCCTTCGCGGGGCGGGCCCATCGGGACGACCCGGGTTCAAGACCTGACCGGGTGGGGTTGACCGGTCAGGAGGTCTGCACGTACGACCGGAGCAGCTCACGCCTCTCGTCGCCCACGATGCGCGGGAACTTGTTCTGAAAGCCGTTGAGCCCGAGGTGTTCCATGAACCTCTTCGTCGAGCCGGACTGGAGCGGGAAGACCACCGGCGGCAGGATCGCCACGTCGTTCAGGCGGTGCTCTCGGTAGACGCGGTTCTGCGCGCACAGTTCCTTGTCAAATGCGTCCTCGAATGCAGCGAGGTTCCTCGGCGCCCTCTCGAACTCGGCGAAGAGCAGATACCGGCCCTTCGCCGTGCCGTCGACGCCCACCTCGCTCGAGACCGCGAAGTCGACGATCGTCGCGGTCTGGCTGCGCTGGGCCCCGGTGACCGCGCGCTCGAGCTCCAGCGTCGAGGTCAGCTCCTGGGTGATGCTCAACACCCCCCCGGTGCGCCCGCGGAAGGAGAGCCGGTGGGGGAAGATGGAATCGAATCGCACCACGTCGCCGATGGAATAGGCATACAGCCCCGACTGGGTGGTGAGGGCGATGGAGTAGTCGACGCCTGGCTCCACGGCCCACAGCGGGCAGCGGCGGGCGTCAGGGTCGCCGTGCTCCGCGCGCGGGACGAACTCGAAGAACACCCCGCGGTCGGGGACGACCAGCATCGAGGGGTCCACCTGGCTGTCGGTGCAGGCAAAGAAGCCGCCCTCGGTCGCGCTGTAGGTGTCCATCAGCGCGACGGGCCGGCCGACACGCTCTTCGATGATCGGGCGGTACGGCTCACTCGGCACGCCGCCGCCGAAGAGCACCCGCAGGTTCGGCCAGACCTCTTTGATGTGCTTCACCTCGAGGCCGCGCTCGTTCGCGGCCGCGAGCACCTTGTCGAAGAGAATCGAGAACCAGCACCAGGTGCCGCTGAGCATGCGGACGTCGTGGTTGAGGTACGCCTCGGCGATCGCGCTCAGCTTCTGCGCGTAGTCCGCGATGTCGCGGATTGGCGGCCTGGGCAACTGCAGCAGTTTGGCCGGGTAGGGCATGTGCAGTTGCATGATGCCCGGGTTCGACGCGACCCCGACGGGGCCTTCCTGCTTGATGTTCGAGGGGGGGAACAGCCCGAGGACGTAGCCGCCCGAGAGCTCGCGGTCTCCTGAGAGGTCGAGGTAGCGCGCGACGACGTCGAAGCCCGCCTTCTGCTGCCATTTGAT
>JAYVRT010000621.1:0-4891 GCA_043776025.1 Archangiaceae bacterium
GAAGCCGGTCAACCTGGTGCAGGACGGGGTGCTCAAGACGCTGTTGATGAGCCGCAACCCCACCGCGAGCGTGCCGCTCACCAACGGGCACTCCCGCGCGGGCGAGGGTGGGCCGGGGAACCTCTTCATCTCCACCTCCACCCCCGTGCCGCTGGCGCAGCTGAAGACGAAGCTGCTCGAGCTCGCCGCGGAAGAGGACCTCGGGTACGGGCTGATCGTCCGGCTGATGGCCCGTCAGGACACCCGCGGCGGCTACAGCTCGGTGGTGCTCCCCAGCCCGCCGCTGCTGGTCCACCGCCTCTACCCCGACGGGCACGAAGAGCTGGTGCGCGGGCTGACCTTCAAGTCGGCCTCGTTCCGGGTGCTCAAGGACATCGTCGGCATGGGCGATGATCCGACGCTGCTCAACGCGGAGATCGCCGGCCAGCCGGTGTCGATCGTCGCCCCGAGCGTGCTCATCCGCACCCTGGAGCTCGCCAAGCCGGGAGACGATCAGAAGCCGCCGGTGCTCGCGCGGCCGAAGCTCGCGCCCTGATGTCACCGGTCAACGCCCGTGCAAATCGCAATCATCGGCGCTGGTCGAATCGGCAGCGCCTTCGCCCTTCGCCTCGCGCGCGCTGGCCACGACGTCACCCTCGTCGCCCGCGGAAAGCGCCTCGAGGAGCTGCAGCGCGACCCGGCGATCGTCGACGTCACCGGCGCTCGCACGGCGGTGAAAGCGGGCTCGGAGCTCGACCCGGTTACGCCGTGGGCCCTGGTGCTGGTGACGGTGCTCGCCCACCAGGTCGACCCGGTGCTGCCTTCGCTCACCGCGTGCGCGGCGAAGAAGGTGATGTTCATGTTCAACACCGTCGAGCCGCTGACGAGGCTGCGCGACGCCGTCGGCGCGGGCCGCTTCGAGTTCGGCTTCCCCACGGTGATCGCCTCGTTCGTCGACGGAAAGTTGAAGAGCACGGTGGATGGCCCGGGGAACGTGACCACCGTCACCAGTCAGGAGTGGGCGAAGGTCTTCACCGCGGCGAAGATCCCCACGGTCGTCCACCCCGACATGGAGAGCTTCCTGCGCAGCCACGCCGCGTTCGTCATTCCCCTGATGGCGATGGGCTGCCGGGTCCACGCGCGCGCCGCCGGCGTCACCTGGGCCGAGGCCAGAGGCCTTGCCCGCGCCTACGCCGAGGCGTTCGCGGTCGTCCGCCAGTTGGGCAACCCGTTGACGCCAGGCTTCGTGGTCGTGCTCAGCCGGATGCCGGCGTGGTTGATGACCGGCCTGCTGTGGGTGCTCAGCCGCTCAGCGCCGATTCGCGACCTCGGCGCGATGGGGCCCGCCGAGGTCCGCGCGTTGATCGACGGACTGAAGGCCGCTGCGCCCGGTTCGACGTCGCAGCTGCTCGCGATTCGACCCTGAACTTTGGCGGCCGGCCTCGCATTCATGGGCGGCACGTCCTGCTCGCTGGTACGATGCAGAGATGCCGACGCCGAGTGAGAAGCTTGCCCGAGTGGCCGAAGGACTCGACCGGCTCAATCGGGAATCGGCGCAACGGGCAGCAACGGCGGGCCCTGGCAAGTCGATCGAGCGAGGGCTGGAGCTTTCAGAGCTGGTATTGCGATCCGCCCCCTTCCACGAGAAAGTATTGCCTCCGTCACTGCCGGCACTGTGGAAGGCGCGGCGCTCGGCGCTCGGAAAGTGACAATCGAAGAGGTCTACGAGAGCCTGCTTTCGGCGCTGCGCGCGACCACGACCCCGGGCCACGCCATCGATTGGAATCTTGCGCTTCGCTGGGCAGCCTTCTGGGGCATCGAAGAGAAGATCGCCGCTCTGCAAGCGCGCGGCGTCTGACCAGCGCTTCTTCGGGATCTGACCCGCTCGTCCCACCTCTGCCCACCCGGGTGTGACTGCCCAGGCCACAGATCCCCGGTTTTCGAGAGTCGAAAGACCGCCGCGCGGTCCGACCGGCTGAGCACAGCCCCGGCGCAACGGCCGACAATCGTTGAATGGAAATCAAGAAAGCGCTCGGCGGGCTGTTCGACGGGATGAAGCGGGCCGCGGAGGTCGCGGCGCCGATCGTGAACCCGGTGGGGACGCTGGTCGCCAAAGCGGTGAGCGATCACTTCCACCCCGCGCCCGCCGGCCCGGTCACGCCGCCCTCGCCGCCGCCTCCGGTCGATCGCCTCGCCTCGTCGGGCCTGGGCGCCGAGCAGAAGGCGAAGCTTCAGGGGGCGCTCGATGGCAAGGCGGGCGCTCCCGCGAAGGCCGTCGCCGAGGCAGCGCTGGCGCAGGCGAGCACGCTGCCCCCGGAGCAGGCCACGAAGCTGCTCAACCTCGCCGCGCTGAACCCCGGCGGCCCCGAGGGCGCGTCGCTGGCGAAGATCTTCACCTCACCCACCTGGCTCTCCAGCACCCCGGAGCAGAAGGGCCAGCTGCTCAACGTCGCCGCCTCCGCCAGCCCGAAGGGGCTCGACGCGCTCGCGACCCTCGCCGGAAACGGCAAGCTCACCAGCACCGACACCACCGGAGGCACGCTGCTGTCGAACCTGTCGAAGATGGCGAGCCAGCCGCTGGGGCCGGACCTCACCGGCTTCTCCGGGCCCGGCGTCCCCACCCGCCAGTCGCTGCTCGACGGCGTGCTGCTGGAGACCGCCGACCCCGGCCTCAACGTGCGGCAGTCGACCTTCGACACCTGCACCGCCACCACCGCCCAGTACGAGCTCGCGCGCCGGCAGCCCGCCGAGTACGCGCGGCTGATGGCCGGGCTCACCGGCCCCGATGAGAAGGTGCAGATGGCGGGGGGCAAGACGCTGAAGCTCGACGACGAGGGGATCGTCAAGCCCAACGGAGCGACCGACAAGCGCCTCGACTCCAGCCGCCTCTTCCAGGCCGCGGCGATGGAGTTCGCCAACGGCAGCGAGAACTACAACGCCGACAAGGACAAGAGCTTCAAGACCGGCCGCGACGGCAGCGACATCGGCGTCGGCCGGGGCGGCCTGAAGGAGAGCGAGGAGGTCGATTTGAACCGCCAGCTCTTCAACCAGCCGGCGTTCAACTGGTACCCGATGAAGGGCAACGAAGACCGCTTCGTCAACGCGCTGAAGACCAACGACCACAGCAAGCCGATTGTCCTCAACATGGACATCGGCAAGGACGTCGGCGTCGAGAAGACCGGGCACGCGGTCTCGTTCGTGAAAGTGGAGAACGGGCGCGTCTACTTCCGCAACCCCGACGCCAACGCGAGCGGCAAGTCGAACGTTCCGGGCGCGCGCGTCGAGGATCCGGCCGCGGGCATCGACTCGATGTCGATCGAGGACTTCAAGAAGCGCTGCAACAACATCGCCGCCGTCGTGTCCTGAACCTTCTCCAGTCACTTCCCCGTGCGCCGTTACTCGGGAGCTCGCTGGCCCTCGCGCTCGCGGCCACGAGGGCGCCACTTCACCGTCTCACCGCTCAGGGGACGATGTCCTGCAGCATGCGGCCGATCGGCACCGCTTTGACCTTCGCGTGCAGCGAGTAGGAGCGTGTCCCAGGGTAGATGACGTCGAGCGAGTCGAGCTTCAAGTCGACGAGCGCGCTGCGCATCGAGGGGGTGAGCGCCGGAGCATCGGTGTACTTGACCTCGAACCCCCGGCGCTCATTTCCGCGCACAATCAGCAGGTCGAGTTCCGCGCCCGCCTGGGTCGCCCAGAAGTAGCACTGCTCGGGGCGCGCGTTGAGGTGCGCGATCAGTTGCGTGATGCAATGGCCCTCGAAGCTGGCACCGAGCTTCGGATGTCGCTCGAGGGCGGCGAAGGTGTCGAGGTCGAGCAGCGCATGGAGGAGTCCTGAGTCGGCGACCCACGCCTTGGGCGACTTCACCTGCCGCTTTGAGATGTTCTCGTGCCAGGGCGCCAACAGCCGAACGACGAACGCGTCGGCCAGGGTGTCGACGTAGTGGCGAACGGTGTTGTCGCCCACGCCCATCGACCGGCCGAGCTCGGACCAATTGAGGGTCTGTCCGTGAACGTGCGAGAGGATCGCCCAGAAACGGCCGAGCGTGGTTCCGGGGACGCGAACGCCCAGTTGCGGGAGGTCTCGTTCGAGAAACGTCTTCACGAAGTTCCTCCGCCACTCGGCGCTCTCGGCGTCGGAATGCGCTGTGAAGGCCCGCGGGAAGCCGCCGCGAAGCCAAAGCCTTCGCTGCCGGTTGGCGCCCACCTCCGACAACTCGAAGGGCGGCAGTTGGTGGAAGGCGATCCGGCCGGCCAGCGTCTGGGAGCTCTGCTTCAACAGCGCTGGGGAAGCGCTTCCCAGAACGAGAAACCGGGGGCCATTCGGCCGGTCGGCGAGGACGCGAAGAGCGGGGAACAACTCGGGGCGCCGCTGAATTTCATCGAGCACGACCAGCCCGGTTCGCGCTTCGAGAAAAACCTGGGGGCTCTCGAGCGCCCTCAGGTTCCCCAGTTCCTCGAGATCGAGGTACTCGCTCGCGCCGCGAAACCGCTCGAGAACCTGACGAGCCAGGGTGCTCTTGCCCACCTGCCGCGCGCCGAGCAACGCAACCACCCGGTACCGCTTGAGCAACCGCTCGACATCAACGAGGTGCTCTTCTCGGGAGACCAGGGCCACGCCTTACCGTACCTTGTTTATTCGATGATTACCTGCGACTTTACAATCCTGGATCGAGCTCAAGCGATCTTTCGTCACGTCCGTCGCCTGCGCTCGGGCAGCGGGCTTCCCGGAGGTCTGCCGTGGCCGCTGACCTGGCAGCCACGATCGAGCTGAACCCCTGGTTCGATCTTCTCTCTGGTGGGCTCGCGCCTGGCGCGCTTCGCCGGGGCCACTGCCGCGACGGCAGCGCGCGCCTGGCACCCGCAACTGAGGCGGCCGAGGAGGAAGCAGGCCCAGGTTGCGCGGCCTCGC
>JAYVRT010000622.1:0-4888 GCA_043776025.1 Archangiaceae bacterium
GCGCCGATGAAGGCGATGAAGCCGGCCGAGCGGGTGCAGTTCGTCGAGGAGAAGTCGAAGGAGCGGGCAGCGATCTCCGCGAAGATCCAGACGCTCAACGCCGAGCGGGAGCAGTTCGTGAAGGCCGAGGCCGCCAAGCAGCGCGGCGCCCAGGCCTCGACCCTCGACACCGCGCTGCTCGAGTCGGCGAAGAAGCAGGGCGCCAAGGCCGACTTCGCCTTCTAAGCGGCGAACGGGTTTGACCCACGAAGCCCGGCGCGCCCCACGGCCGCCGGGCTTCCTCTTTTGAACGCTCGGCACGCGACGTGAAGTGAAGCAGCCCAATGACTCCTTCGATGCCTCGGGTGTGTCTGATGTGCCTCGCCCTCGCGTTCGCCTCCGTCTGGCTGGGGTGCGGCCCCGACCTCGACGGCGAGGAGGAGTTCGACGGGCCGGCCGACGAGGGCGAGGTCTGCGGGAACTGACCGTCGGGCTCAGCCCATGCCCGAGGCGAGCCGGAGCAGCTGCGCCCACCAGGGCCGCTCGTCGCTGAGGAAGACCCGGCCCTGATCCCGCACCACCAGGCCGTCCGGCGCGAGCACGCAGAAGCGCAGCGGCCGCCCGAGCGCGGCGTCGAGCGCGGCGATCGTCGTCTCGTCCTCGGCAGAGAAGGCGCGCGGGCCGATGGGGTGGCTGTGGACCACCAGGGCCAGAAGGTCGCGGTGGCTCCAGATCGCCTCCCAGCGCGCGCGGGAATCAGGCAGCGCCGCGGCGTTGGGGCCGGCGTCGCTCCAGACGATCGCGCCGTCCTTCGAGATCAGCAGGCAGACCTCGCGCAGCGCGTTCATGGAAACCTCAAGATCACCAGCGCGTCGGTCTCGATCGCCTCTTTGATCACCGAGGGAAGGCTCTCCAGCGTCAGCAGCCGATCGCTCGGTGGGTGGCCGAGGCAGATGCCGGAGTCGATCACCTGCAGCGTGCCCGCCTCGACGACGCAGATGAAGCGCTGGTCCATGAACCGGAAGATCACCTCCAGCTGGCCTCGGCCGAGGTTTCGCGCCTCCTCCATCCGCCCTCCCGCCGCTTCGATCGCCGTCTGGGCCAGCGTCTGCGAGTCCTCTTCGCGCGCGCGCGCCTGTTCCAGCCGCGCCTGCCGCTGCTGCGCGACCTCCACCCGCGCCGCCGCCTCGTCCTGGCGCCGGCGCAGCTCGGTCAGCTCCCGGCGCGCCAGCTCCCGCTCGGCCTCCAGCGCCCTCAGGGCGGCCTCCGCCTGCGCCGGGCCGCCTTCGGCGATCTTCGCCACCGCCTGGCGGACCTCGGCCGGGGCGAAGGGGATCCCCAGCCGGCCCGAGGCGGCCTCGAGCAGCGCGTAGGCGAACGCCGCCCGCAGCGGCGCCGGCACCGCTTTGACCGCCTGCAGCGAGCCGCCGTCGGCGAGCGCCTCGCGCGCCAGCCCCTCGACTTCACTCTCGAACTCGACCTCTTCGAACAGCAATTCCCCGGTTCGCCAGCGACGCGCCGCAACCTTTGTGAACCTCGGGGGTTCTTCCGGCGGAAGCAGCCACAACGTCTCGCAGAGGGCGCCGTCGCGCACCAGGCGGCCTCGATGAAACCAGCCTCGCACCTTCGGCAGGTCGGCCAGCTCGGGTGGGTCCGCGGGCCTGAGTCTCGTCGCGGCGCGCCCGGCGAGCTTGAAGCGGTACCAGCCGGGCGGCTCGAAGGGCGCGGCGAGCCGCAGCCGCCGGCCGGGGGCGTCGACGAACGGGCCGCCGAAGTAGGGGAGCACCCGCTCTTCGCTCTGCCCGAGGAACTTGCGGTAGTCCATGCGCCGCCCGAGTGTATTTCGCCCCGGGGCCCGCGCTGGCGGATACTTCACCCGGTGCGTTGGTTCGCGTTCGCGGCGTTGCTTGGGGCCTTCGGATGCGGGCGCACCGACCCGTACCATCTGCAGGCGCTGGCGAAGAACACCTGCGGCGACGGCATCGTTCAGCCGGGTGAGGAGTGCGACGACGGCAACGAGACCGCCACCGACGTCTGCCTCCCGTCGTGCCAGATCGCCCGGTGCGGCGACGGGATCATCTTCATCGGGGTCGAGCAGTGCGACGACGCCAACACCGACGAGACCGACGGGTGCACCACCCGCTGCGGCCCGCCGGGCTGCGGCGACGGCATCCTCCAGGCCGGCGAGGAGTGCGACGACGGCAATGACCGCAGCGACGACGACTGCCTGCGCAGCTGCCTCAAGGCGCGCTGCGGCGACGGCGCGGTGCATGCCGGGGGAGAGCAGTGCGACGACGGGAACCACATCGAGGACGACGCCTGCGACAACGGCTGCAAGCTGCCAGTGTGCGGCGACGGGAAGAAGGCCGGCGCCGAAGAGTGTGACCTGGGGCCTGGCAACGGCGACCAGCCCGCGTTCCTCATCTCCCAGCCGTCGGGGACCCACATCCCCACCAACCCGCTGATCCGCGGGAAGACCGCCGTCGACTTCTACGACTACTTCTCCGCCTCGAGTCACACCGGCCTGGAGCAGGTGGGCGAGAGCCGGATCTACCTCTACGTCGACTCCGGCACCGGGCGGCTGAGCCTGATCCTCACCCACGGCATCGACGACAACACCGGTCAGGTGCAGCCGGCGGCGACGGTGAACATGGACGTCGCCGGGTTGCCCTCGACGGTCACCGTCGACCTCGCCGATGACAGCCCCAGTGAGTTCTTCAAGTCCGGGCTGGCCACCGCTGCCGGCCGCTGGATCTTCAACCGCAACAGCGACGGCGGGATCCTCGGCGGCTTTCCTTTCCCCGGAGTGTGGAAGGTGACCGTCACCCCCTCGTTCATGACTGGGCTCACCACCTGGGGCTGGGTCCGCCACGACGCGGTCCGCATCCCGCTGAAGCTGACCGAGCCGATCACCATCGAGGCCTTCGACACCTCGACCTTCTGCCGCAAGAGCTGCGTCATCCCCCGCTGCGGCGATGGGATCCTCGATGGGTCCGAGGTCTGCGACGACGGCAACACCGTGGGCGGAGACGGCTGCGCCGCGGACTGCAAGAGCTTCCGCTAAGGCGCGTCAAAGGCCCGTAAGTCTGCTAGCAATCCCCCTCAGCTTGGCCGATTCCCGGGGACATCTCGTATTCGCGTGCGGCGAGAGCTTGTACGCGGTCCCCGCCGAACGGGCGCAAGAGGTCGTCAGCTTGCCGCTGCTCACCCGCGTGCCCGGGGCCCCGGGACACCTGCTGGGCGTCTTCGCCCACCGCGGAGAGGTGATCCCGGTGATCGACCTCGGGGCGTTGATGGGCGCCAAGGCGGAAGGCGCGCAGCGCCGCGCGGTGCTGATCCGCGTCAGCCGCGGCGGGCTCGCCCTCACCGCCACCCGCGTCGCCGGCGTCTCGGTGCTGCAGGGCAGCTTCGAGCCGCTGGGAACCACCGGGATCCAGGCCCACCTCAAGGGGCCGGCGAAGGCCCCCGCGGGAGACGTCGCGGTGATCGAGCCCGAGGGCTTCTTCGAGTTCCTCTCGACGGGGGTGTGAGCGTGAGCGCCGAGCCCGATCACGTCGAGGGGCTGGTCGTCTGCCGGGTGGGAGACTTCCGCCTTGCGTTCCCGGTGACCCGGGTGGTGCGGATCTCCGAGTGGGCCTTGGGCGACGCCCCGGCGATCCACGCCCGAGCCGCGTTCAGCCTGCCGCCCTGCGCCGGCCGCCTCGTCGAGGAGCAGACGGGCAGCCTGGTCGTCGACTCGCTGGAGATCTCCACCGACCCGGTGAAGCTGCTTCCGGTGCCGTCGATGCTGCTCGGCCAGGTCGGCGGCGCGCTGCGGGGCTTCGTCGAGCTCGCCGGGGCGCTGTGCCCGGTGCTTGCGGTGGGGGAGTTTTCCCGCTTCCTCGCGCGGAGTGCCGCGTGACCCCCGGGCCCCACGCCCAGCTGAAGGGGTTGAACCGCTGGGTCACCGCGCCCTCGACGGTCTCCTCGGTGATCGGCGCCGCGGTGGCGGTGCTCTACGCCTTCTTCACCGTCGAGTTTCCTCCCGACACGCTTCCGACCTTGTTCGCCTGCATCTTCGGGATCGTCGGCCTCGCGGTGGTGCTGGGCGATCGCAACGAGCAGGCCGCGCTGCAGACGCTGAAGAAGCTCGGCAACGGCACCCTCGAGCCACACAAGGAGCACCTGCGCACCGCGGTGCAGGAAGCAGCGCGGATCCCCGATCACTCGTTCTGGGTGACGCTCGCGTTCTGGTGCGGTGGAGCCACCGCGGTCGGCGTCACCTACGCCCAGGTCACCGGGGCGAGCTTTGCCATCTCGTCGCGGCTGGCCTTCATCGGGCTCGCCCTCGGGCCGCTGGTGTGCACCCTGGTCTACCTGTTGGTGGTGGTTCGCTCGCGGGTGGTGCTGGCGCGGCTCGCGCTGTCCGGGCTCTCGCCGGCAGAGCTGATCGCCACCTTGCCGCCGGTGCGGATGCAGCTGCAGCGGCGGTTGATGATCTACGCGGCGATCGCCGTCGGCACTCCGCTGCTGTTGGTGACCGACATGGTGCTGCTGCGCCACGAGAAGGCGATCGCCGCGGTGCTCGAGGCGACGGGGCCGCAGTTGCAGCAGCAGGGCCTCGACGCCGCGCTCGCGGGCGGGCTGCTGGCCCTGGTGATCGTCGCCACCGTGGTGATCGCGGTGGTGGTGCTTTGCGGTTACCTGTCGGGCTCGGCGCTCGGCTCCCCGATGCGGGCGCTGGCCGAGAAGACCCATGCGATGGCCAGCGGCAAGCTGGGCGGGGCGCGGCTGGTCCCGGGCGAGGACGAGATCTGGGCCGCCGCCGCCGGCTTCATCAGCCTCGAGAATCAGCTGGTGGTGGTGATCGGCCAGCTGCAGTCGGCCGGGAAGGAGATCGAGGCGACCACTTCGCAGATCGTCAGCAGCA
>JAYVRT010000623.1:0-1540 GCA_043776025.1 Archangiaceae bacterium
ACCGCGCGCGAGACCTTCTTCAGCCGCTGCTCGAGGCCCGCGAGGCTGAGCACCGACTGCTCTTCTTCCTCAGGCGTGGCCTGCTCTTCCCCGGGGGGCGGCGCAGCCTGGGCGGCCTGGCTCGGTGCGGCCTTCGGCGCGGCGGTGATGGGGTGCGGCGAGTTCGGCGCGGCGGCCCAGTCTTCGTCGGGCGCTTGAGGGTCTTCCACCAGCGCCGGCGGCGGCACGGGCTGGATCGCCGGCGGCTGCGCGACCGCGACCGCGGAGTCTCCCGCGTCCACCGGCCCGACGAGCGCTTCGATCGGCGGCGTCGGGGTGCTGATGATTCGGTTCGGCTTCGCCGTCGGCGGCGGCGTCGGGGCCCAGGCCTGCTCGACGAGCCGGCCCTCGCGCCACTCGGCGCTGCGGCCTGCCTTGAGCGTCAGCTTGTTGCCCGGCGCGTTGACCTCGACCACGCCCTCTTCGACCGCGACCAGCACCCGCTGGGCGTCGCGCGAGACGAGGAAGCGGGTGCCGACGTCGCGCACCTCGACCTCGCCCGCCTTCACCGTCAGCAGCCGGTCGGGCAGGTGCTTCGCCATCACCAGCACGTCGCCCTTCGCCAGGCTCAGGCCCAGGTGTTTGTCCTCGAGGGTGTCGAGCTGGATTTCCGAGGCGCCGGTGAGGCCCGCGCGGCTCCCGTCGGGCAGCTGGAGCCAGAGCGCCCCGCCCGACTCGGTGTTGACCTTCGTGCCCTCGGCGAGCGTCTGGCTCTTCAAGAGCGCGGCGCTGGAGCTCTTCGCCTTGCGGCTCGAGGTCACCTTCGCCAGCAGCTTCGGGCGAGCGGGCTCGGGCAGCTTGTCGGTGATGGGAGGCGCCTCGACCTTCGGCGGCACCTGGGCCAGCTGTTGTTCCCGCGGCGGCGTCGGGGTCTCGTTGTGGGCGATCGGCAGCGGCGCGCCCTGAAGCTGCGCCCGGTTCCAGACGAGCACCGCGAGCACCAGCGCCGCGACGCCTGCGAGCGCCCAGAGCGGGTTCACCTCGAACGGCCACCACCAGGCGCGGGGCCTGAGCTGCTCTTCGGCGGCTTCCTTGAGCACCGCGCCGATGCGCCGCATCGCGATCGGGTCGAGCGGCGGCGGCGGGCCGGGCCGGACCAGCAGCGCCTTCGCCTTCTGCACCTGGGCCAGCTGGGTGCGGCACTCGGCGCAGCCGTTGAGGTGCGCGGCGGCTTCCGCGCTCGGGGGCGCGCCCGCGGACTCCCAGAGGACTTCGGGGTCGAGGTGGCTCACGGCTCACCGCCCCCGAGCCTGGCGACCGCGGCGGTGAAGTCGATGCGGGCGCGGTTGAGGCGCGAGCGCACCGTGTTGACGGGGATGCCCTCGAGCTCGGAAATCTCCTCGGGCTTGAGTCCCAGAATCTCGTGGTAGGTGAACACGGACGCTTTCTCAGGCGACAAGGCGGCCAGCGCCTTCTCCATCATTGCCGATGCTTGTTTAACCTTCGCAGCGTGCTCCGGATTGCTTTCGACGCCGGCTTCGACCGCGGGCAATTCGTCGGT
>JAYVRT010000624.1:0-18051 GCA_043776025.1 Archangiaceae bacterium
TTCATGTTCGCCAACTTCGACTACCCGATGGCGGACCCGGCCTTCGTCGCCAGTGTCACCGAGGAAGCGCAGCAGTTGCTGAATCGGGTGCAGACCTCGCCCGCGCTGGCGGTGCTCTGCGGCGGCAGCGAGGTGGAGCAGCAGGCGGCGATGTTCGGGCTGCCGAAGGCGGCCTGGTGCTCGCCGTTGTTCGACGAGCTGTTGCCCTCGCAGGTGCTGCGGCACCGGCCCGACGTGGCCTGGGTGCCCAACTCTCCTTTTGGAGGCGAGCTCCCCTTCAGCGCCGACGCGCACGTGACGCACTACTACGGCGTCGGCGCCTACTTGAGGCCGCTGGAGGACGCGCGGCGGGCCGAGGTGAAGTTCGCCTCCGAGTGCCTCGCCTTCGCCAACGTTCCTGAGCGGGCGACGGTGGACAAGGTGCTCGCAGCGGGCGAGGCGCCGGTGCACCACCCGAAGTGGAAGGCGCGTGTCCCCCGCGACGTCGGCGCGTCGTGGGACTTCGAGGACGTGCGCGAGCACTACCTCGGTCTGCTCTACGGCGTCGTCCCCCAGACGCTCCGCTACGAGAACCCCGACCGCTACCTGCGGCTGTCGCGCGCGGTGACCGGCGAGGTGATGGAGGAGGTCTTCGCCGAGTGGCGGCGCGCGCGCAGCGGCTGCGCCGGGGCGCTGGTGTTCCTCTTTCAGGATCTCTGGCCCGGCGCCGGTTGGGGCGTCGTCGACTCGCTCGGCGCCCCGAAGGCGGCGTGGCACGCGCTGCGCCGGGCCTCGCGGCCGCTGCAGGTGACACTCTCCGACGAGGGGGTCAACGGGCTGACGCTTCACGTCCACAATGAGGCGGCAGCGGCGTTCAAGGGGAAGCTGTCCTTGCAGTGCCTGCGGGACGGGGCCGTACCGGTGGTGCAGGCGGAGCGGGAGGTCTCCCTGCCCGGCCGGCGCTCGCTCGAGCTGCCCGCGGCGGCGCTGCTCGACGCGTTCTTCGACACCAGCTACGCCTACCGCTTTGGTCCGCCGGCGCACGACGTCACCGTCGCGGCGCTGCACTCCTCCTCGGGCGCGAGGGTCGCCGACGCGTTTCACTTTCCGACGGGCCGCGGCTCGGCGCGGGTCGAGTTGGGCCTGACCGCCGAGGCCGAGTCCACCCCCGAGGGCTGGGTGCTGAAGCTGTTGTGCCGGCGGCTGGCGCAGTCGGTTCACATCGACGACGAGCACTTCCGCGCCGCCGACGAATGGTTCCACCTGGCCCCCAACGTCGAGCGCCGGGTGCGCCTGGTCCCCCGCGACTCCTCCGGCGCGCTGCCCGACGGCGAAGTGCACGCGCTCAACGGCCTGGCGCCGGCGCGGTTCAAGGGCGTGAAGTGACTCCGGTCGTCTTTGGTGAGTGCTTTGGCTGGTTTCACCCCGCGGCGGGAAAGCGCGGCGTCGTGCTCTGCAGCCCCCAGGGCTACGAGGAGCTGTGCGTCCACCAGGTGTGGCGCGGGTTCGGCGAGCAGCTGGCGGTCGCGGGCCTGCCAACGCTCCGCTTCGACTACGCCGGCACCGGGGACTCGGCGGGAGACGATGAGCAGCCGGGGCGGGTGCGGGCCTGGCTCGACAGCATCCACGCGGCGGTGAAGTGGCTGCGCGCCGAGGCTGGCGTGGAACAGGTGGTGCTCGTCGGCCTGCGGCTGGGGGCGGCGCTCGCCGGCCTCGCGGCCTCGGAGCTTGGAGAGATCGAAGCGCTGGCGCTGCTCGCGCCGCCATCGACGGGACGCGCCTACGCCCGGGAGCTCAAGGCGCTGGCGATGCTGGCGCCACCGCTCGCGGGAGCGCCGCCGCCGCGGGCCGGGTGGAAGGATGATCTCGAGTCGGCGGGCTTCGTCCTCACCGCGGCGACGCTCAACGAGCTGGGTGGCGTCGACCTGTTGAAGCTGCCGCGCGCGCCTGCGAAGCGGGTGTTGATCCTCAACCGGCCCGACGCGCCATCCGACGCGCGCCTGGCGAAGAAGCTGAAGGACCTCGGCGCCGAGGTCGAGGAGGAGTCCTTCGCCGGCTACGCGGAGATGATGCGCGACGCCCACTTCGCCAGGACGCCGGCGCAGGCGTTCGACCGGGTGACGCGCTGGGCGATCGCCGGAGCGCCCGCGGCCACCTCGACGGTCACCGCTCCACGATCCCCCGGCCTGACGCTGCCCGGGTTGGCGGAGGAGCCGGTGGCGTTCGGCGAAGACGGCGCACTCTTCGGCGTTCGCTGCGGGCCGCTGACGCCGGACACCTCGCGCCCCGCGGTGCTGTTCATCAACACCGGCTCGAACCACCACATCGGCTCGAACCGGATGTCGGTGACGCTCGCCCGGCGCCTGGCCAAGCGCGGCTTCTCGAGCCTGCGCTTCGACCTCGCCGGCATCGGAGACAGTCCAGCCTGGCCGGGGCACCCGGACAACCGCCTCTACTCGAAGGACTCCTGCGCCGACGTGAAGGCGGCGCTCGACTGGTTTCAGAAGCAGGGGCACCGGCGCTGCGTCGTCGTCGGGCTCTGCTCCGGCGCCTACCTCGGCTTTCACACCGCGATCGAAGACGGGCGCATCGTCGGGCAGGTGTTGATCAACGCCCAGCGCTTCGCCTGGAACGAAGGGGACACGCTCGAGATCGCGATGCGCAAGAGCTTCAAGTCGACCCGGTTCTACCTGGAGACGATGCTCAAGCCGGAGACCTGGACGCGGGCGCTGCAGGGCGAGGTCAACCTGGTGGGCATCGGCCAGACGCTGCTCGAGCGCGGGGTGAAGCGGGCGCGGAACAAGACGGACGAGCTGCGGGCGCGCCTGGTCGGCGCCGCCGGGGAGAAGAGCGAGGTCGCCCGCGGGTTCTTCCTCCTCTCGGACCGCGGAGTTCAGACCCTGCTGGTCTACAGCTCGCAGGACGGCGGCCTCGACGAGCTCGATGCGCACCTCGGGCCCGGGGGCAAGAAGCTCGCCGGGCGCACCAACGTGAAGATTCAGATCCTCGAGGGCGCGGACCACACGCTCACCGCGCGCTGGGCCCGGGAGCGCTTCGCCCAGCTGCTCGAGACGTTCCTCTCTTGAAGTTCGGCTACGCTTCGAGCGGTGACCGAGCTGACTCCGCGGAGCGTGCGTGCCTTCATGGAGCGTGATTGGGCCTTGGCCCGTCGCGTGAAAGACGAGGGACTGGGTCGCTGGGTGAAGGAGCGAGGGACCACGGCCGCGTTTCGGCTGGCGCAGTGTGCTCCGAAAGGACATTCCCGGCCTGGCGGATCTGATTGCCCACCATCGAATTCTTCCGCTCGAGCACCGGCGGAGCGGTTTTCGTCTCGACGTCGTCCGCGCCGGACCGGGGCCCGAAGAGCAGATGCTCGGGCGGTTGATTCGCCGCCGAGTCGCTAGCCCCAGACCTCGCCGCCGCGATCGAGCGCGGTGCGTGCTGCCCAGAAGCCGGCCATGCCGTGGACGCCAGGCCCCGGCGGGGTCGAGGCAGAGCAGAGAAACAGCCGCGGGTTCGGCGTCGCCCACGGGGTGATTGCCAGGCGCGGCCGGAAGAACAGCTGGAGCCCGTCGATGCCGCCAGCGGAGATGTCGCCGCCCGCGTAGTTGGCGTTGTTCGCCTCGGCGTCGGCGGGCGTCTTCACCGACCGCGCCAACACCAGGCTCCGGAACCCCGGCGCGAAGCGCTCGAGCTGCGCCTCGATGCGCTCGGTCATGTCGAAGGTGCTGCCGTTGGGCACGTGGCAGTACGCCCAGAGCGTGTGCTGCCCCGCGGGCGCGCGGGTGTCGTCGAAGAGGCTCTGCTGCGCGACGAGCACATACGGGCGCAGCGGCGGCTGCCCGTCGTTCACCTCGGTCTCCGACTGCGCGACCTGAGCCAGGGTGCCGCCGAGGTGAATCGTCCCGGCGCGGCGGCAGGCCTCCGCGGTCCACGGCACCGGACCCGAGAGCGCGTAGTCGAGCTTGAAGACGCCCGGCCCGGGGTGAAAGTCAGCGATCGCCCGATGGTAGCGGGGCGGCAGCGCATCGCCGCAGATGCGCACCATCACCCGCGCGCTGGTGTCGAAGAAGACCGCCTTCGCGTCGGCGAGCTGCGCCATCGACTCGACTGGAGCGCCCGCCTCGACCTCGCCGCCCATCGACTGGAAGTAGCCGAGCAGCGCGTCGGTGAGCTTCTGCGTTCCACCCCGGGGCGTGGGCCAGCCCACCGCGTGGCCGGCGATCGACAGGACGAAGCCGAGCGACGCGGTCAGCGGCGACTGCAAGCGCCCGAAGGAGTGCGCGGCCGCTCCAGCGAAGAGCGCCTTCGCCTGGGGCCCTTCGAACTCCTCCTCGGCGAAGTCGAACGCCGGCCGCAGCGCGTGGATCCCGAACCGCGCGAGCAACACCGGCGCCTTCGGCGGCCGGGTCAGCGGGGTGAAGAGCGCGTGCTTGAAGTCGTCCCAGCGATCGACGAACGGCCGCATCCACCTAATCCACGCCTCGCCGTCGACGCCGAGCGAGGCCGCGGTGTCTTCCAGCGAGCGCTCGAGCACCCCGGCGGTACCGTCGTCGAGCGGGTGTGCGAACTGAGACTCGGGGTACTTCCAGACGAGGCCGAACTTCTCCAGCGGCATCGACTGGAAGAACGGCGACGAGGCGGCGAGCGGGTGAATCGCCGAGCAGACGTCGTGGGTGAAGCCGGGCAGCGTCAGCGCGGCGCTGCGGGCGCCTCCGCCAAAGGTCGGCTGCGCCTCGAGGACCTTCACTCTCTTTCCGGCGCGCGCGAGCTCGATCGCCGCGCCCAGACCGTTGGGCCCCGAGCCGACCACCACCGCGTCGTAGCGCACGCTCACGACAGTCGCTCCACGGCGACGTTCGCCTTGGCCAGCTCGGCCCAGAAGCCGGGGAAGCTCTTCGCGACGCAGTCCATTCCCCGCAGCGCCAGGGGGACCTTCGCCAGCGCCGCCAGGCTCGCCGCTGACATCGCCATCCGATGGTCGCCGTGGCTGTCGAAGCGCAGGGCCCGCACCCGGGTCCCGGGCAAGACCGTCAGCGTCTCGCCCTCGACGCGGGTGCTGCCGCCCGAGGCGCGGACGAGCGCGCAGATGCCCTCGACCCGGTCGCTCTCCTTTCCGCGCAGAATCCCGCAGTCGCTGAAGCGCGACGGCCCCTGGAGCACACAGGCGACCGCGGCGAGCGTGGGGATGCTGTCCGGGCAGGTGAGCGCCGAGACCTCGAGCTGGCCGCGGAGCGCACCGGTGACGCTCCCGTCGCCGTGAACGGTGAGCCCCACCAAGGCGAGCGCCCGGACGATGGCTCCGTCGGGATGCAGCGCCGGCTCGGACATCCGGGCGACGGTGCCGCGCGCCGCCCAGGCAATCAGCAACAGGTAGCCGAGGGAGGACCAGTCTCCGGGAATCGGCGGCAGCCCCTTCGCCGCGCCGCGCTTCACCGAGAAGTCGCCGTCCCCACTGACTTCGAAGCCGGCCGCGCGCAGCCACCGCAACGTCATCTGCAGGTAACCGTCGCTGACCCGCGCGCCTTCCACCCGCACCCCGCACGGCGAATCGCGGCGCTCGCAGATCGCCGCCGCCGCCAGCAGCAGGCTGCTCGCGAACTGGCTGCTCTGGTCGGAGGAGACGGTGAAGCCCGCCGGGAGCTGCGCCAGCGGCTGGACCTCGGCGATCAACACCCGCTCGCCTTCGCCGGGCGGCAGCAACGTCACCCCAGGCAACGCGGCGGCGAGCGGGGTATGGGGTCGCTGCGCCAGGCGTCTGGTCCCCCACAGCCTCACCGGGACCCGCGAGCGGACCGCTGCCTGCGCGAGGAGAAAACGGAAGGGCGCGCCGCCGTCGCCACACTCGAGGTCGGTCGCTCCCAGCTCGAGCCCGTCGAGCCCGGCCTTGAGCGCCGCCACGTCGGAAGGAAGCGCCTCGTCGAGCTGCGGGTCGGCGACGCCGGTGATGCGCGCGAGCACCAACGCCCGCTGCGCATCGGACTTCGACTGCGGCGGGACGAAGGTGCTCACCGCCACCTCGGGACATCGACCAGCCGCGCCTTCCCCGGTCGCGCCAGCAACACCATCTTGAGCCCGCCGCCGCGCGACTTCTTGTCAGCGCCGAGCAGGGCTTCGACGTCGCGGGCCGAGCTGCCGTCGAGGACCGAGGCGAGCCGCTGCCGGGTCGCCCCCGTCTGCTCGGCGAGCACCTCTTCGACTTGTCTCGCCACCTTGGCCGGAGTCACGCCGAGCGCGCGGCCGACGTCGAGGGCACAGAGCATCCCCAGCGCCACCGCCTCGCCGTGGCGGACTTCAAACCCGCTCAGGCTCTCGATCACGTGCCCGAAGGTGTGGCCGAAGTTGAGGACGGTGCGCTCACCGGTCTGCTCATACGGGTCTCGGCTGCAGACCCGGGCCTTGAGGCGGCGCGCCGCCTTCACCTGCTCGACGGTAGACGGTGCCCGGCGGGCCCAGCGCTGCCACGTCGCCGCGTCGAGACAGACCGCCATCTTCAACGCCTCCGCCGCCCCTTCGCGCTGCTGGGCGGTGGATAACGTCCCGAAGAACTCGGGACACAACAAAGCGCTCCGCGGGTAGTGGAACACCCCCAGCGCGTTCTTCACCTTCCCCACGTTGAGCGCGCCCTTGCCGCCGAGGCTGCAGTCCACCGCCGCGAGCAGCGTCGTCGGCACGTGGATCAACTCGACGCCCCGCTTCACCAGGTGGGCGGCGACGGTGGCGAAGTCGCCGACGGTGCCGCCGCCGACCGCGACGAGCGTGCCGCCGCGAGGGAGGGTCAACAGCTGGGGCGCGAACTGTTCCAGCGCCCGCGTCGACTTCAGCGCTTCGCCCGCCGTCACCTCGACCACCCGCCGCGCGCCGCGAATCGAGCGCCGCACCGCCGGGTGGAGCCGGGCGACCCGCGCATCCACCAGCCACACTGCGCCGGGCTTGACCGTGGCCGCCAGCGCCGCGAAGGAGCCCCAGCGATCCTTCGACGGCCGATGGCTGCCGGGGCTGATCATGCGCGGTGCGGTCGCGCCAGCTTGAGCAGCCAGAGGTCGGCGAGGACCAGGTTGACCATCGCCTCCACCACCGGCACCGCGCGAGGGAGGATGCAGGGGTCGTGGCGGCCCTGCTTGGCGTGCAGCGCCAGCGTCGCCGGCGGCTTGAAGAAGACCCGCAACTGCAGCGGCTCTCCGTTGCTCAAACCGCCCTGGATTCCGCCGTAGACCTCTTTGCCGCCGGCGTGAAACTGCGAGCCGCGCCGGGCGACGTCGGCGAAGAAGTCGGGCCCGCCCCAGACGACGCCGCTGACCGCTCCAATGCCGCTCACCGCGTCGGCGAGCCGCGCCTTCAGCTTCCCGAACACTGGCTCGCCGAGACCGACGGGCATTCCTTCGACACGGACTTCGATTGCTCCGCCGAGGCTGTCGCCCTCCCCCTTCGCCTCGAGAATCAGCTGCGCCATCTTCGCCGCCGCCACCGGGTCAGGGCAGCGGGTCGGGTGGGCGTCGATCTGCGCGCGCGTCGGGAGCGCGGCGGGTGCGGCCGCGAGCAGAGGTCCGACCTGGGCGACCCAGGCGGAGGTGCGCAGCTGCGGCAACTGCTGAAGCAACAGCGCCTCGGCGACCGCACCGCCCAGCACGCGGCACAGCGTCTCGCGGCCGCTGGTGCGGCCTCCTCCCCGGGGGTCCCGGTGACCAAAGCGCTCCCGCCAGACCGCGTCGGCGTGGCCCGGGCGGTCTTCCCGCTTCAGCGCCTCGTAGTCCTGGGACCGCGCGTCGGTGTTCCGCACCACCGCAGCGATCGGCGTCCCCAACGTCTTGTCCTCGTAGACGCCGGAGAGCACCTCGAGCCGATCCGCTTCCTGCCGCGCGGTGGTGAGCGCCGACTGCCCGGGGCGGCGGCGGTCGAGCGCCGCTTGCAGGTCGGCGAGCATCAGCGGGACCCCGGCGGGACAGCCGTCGATCACCGCGCCCATCGCGGGCCCATGGCTCTCGCCGAAGGTGGTGACGCGGAAGAGCTCGCCGAACGTGTTCACTTCGCCTCCGCCCACAGGCGCCGCTGCGCCCGCGCCTGGGTGATGAACCAGCGCGAGCCGAGCCAGACCACAGTTCCGCCCAGCGCGCGAATCTTGCGCGCGATCTGCTGGCCCGGCACGCCGTAGGAGATGACGCCGACCCGCTTCCCGTCGAGCCTCAGCGTCGCGGGAGCGTCGATCTCCGCCGGCCAGGTCCACACCACCGCGTCCTCGAGGGGCTCGCCCGGCACCTTCGCCCAGCGGAGGAAGCGCATCTGCGCCGACAGCTGCACCGCCGCGGCGCCGAGCGCATCGGAGACGCCACCTTCGCCGAGCACGGTGAACGCTTTCCCCCCGAGCTTCTCCAGCGCCGCCTGCGCCCCCGGCACGTCCGCGTTCTCTCCGGCGTAGCCGTCGGCCGTCCGCCAGAGCGTGTTCACCACCTGGCCCGGCTGAGCGCGGCGCTTGAACGGGCTGGTGACGGCAAAGCCACGGTAGTGCGGGTGGAGCGCGGTGAGCAGTGGGCCCAGCTCCTCGTTGGCCGGCAGCTCGATCCGGTCGAACGGTTGGGGGTGAATCGACGGCGAACGGGAGTGAACGATTTGATGGCCGAGGATCGCCAGCCGCGGGCCAGCGGGCAGCCCGGCGCGCGCCTCCCGAACTGCGTCGACGAGGAAGCGCTGGCCAAGGGCGGCGCTGAAGCTCGAGTCGAGCGCGAGGTAGTCGAGGGCGTTGTTGCGGGCCAGCACCGCGCGAAACGGCAACGCCAGCGGCCCGGTGGCGAGGACCGTCACCGCGTCGTCGCCGAAGCGTTGCCTGAGCAGCTGCTGTGTCGCAAGCAGCCGCCAGCCGGTCTCCACCGGGCCCAGCGGCTCGACGTGCTTCACCCGGGAGCCCACCGGCGCCGCCAGCCACCGCTCGAGGGCCTGCTCCGGAGTGAGGGGCTCGGGCGCGTGGTGGGAACGCAGCCCGCGCGGTCCGGCCGTCGCCGCTTCGAGGTCGAGCAGGTGGGCGAGCGCGAGCCAGGCGGCGGGCGCCGGCTCTCCCCGTTGGGAGATCAACAGCGGCAGCACCCGGGACGCCTCGAGCAGCTCGGTCTGCGGTGGAACCAGGTCGGTGCGCACCTCGAGCAGCTCGGCGCCGGCGCGCCGCGCCCGAAAGGCGAAGTCCCGCGGCTCGACACCGGGAGGCAGGGTGACGACCCGGCGCGGCCGCCGCCCGGCCTGGGCCGCGAGCACCAGGTCCACCAGGCCCAGCGTCTGCACCCGGCGGTGCCGTTCCTCGCGCTCCTGCCAAATCTGCCTCAGCTCCTCCTCCACCGAGAGCTCGGGGAGCAGGCGGGGTCTCGTCGTGTCGGCGCGCAACCGTTCCTGGTAGGTCTGAAACGTCACCGGCACCGACACCGCGACGCAACCGACCACCGCGCTGGGGTGATGCGCGAGGAAGCCGCCGCCGCATGCGACCAGCGAGCCGGCGGGCAGCGACTCAAAGCACTCGCGCTCGGCGGCGCGAAACGAGGCGGCATCGTCGCCCAGCCAGCTGCGCAGGTCCCGGCCGCTGCGCCGGGCGAGCTCGAGATCGAGATCGACGCCCTCGCGCCCGAGCAGCTTCGACACATGCGGCAGCAGCGTGCTCTTGCCCGAGGCGCGGTGCCCGACGAGCGCGACGGTCACGCCGCGGGGCAACGGCTCGACGGCGAGGCCTCGGCGCCGTTCCCACGCGGCGCGTTGGGCCTGTGCCAGGCGCGGATCGATCGCGTTGAACAGCTCCATGGGCTCTGAAAGGAGATCTACCGCGGGGCGACCTGCCTCGCTCGCCGAATCGCGCTATACGTTTCGAAGTGGCTCGCCTGCTTCAACTCCCGGCCCACGGCCGTCTGCTGGTGGCGACCGACCTGCAGGGCAACCTCGCCGACTTTCGGCGGCTGGCGCAGCACTTTCGCGCGGCGGGGGACGACGCCCACCTGGTGCTCACCGGAGACCTGGTGCATGGCCCCGACGAGGAGACCGCCGACCATTGGCCGGATCACCTCGGGACCCCGTACCGCGACGAATCGCCGGCGCTGATCGACGCCTTCCTCTCCGAACGGGAACGGGCGCCCGGGCGGGTGCACTGCCTGCTCGGTAACCACGACCACTCGCACCTGGGTGGACCCATCACCTCGAAGTTCCACGACGACGAGGGCGGCATGCTCGAGGCGCGGCTGGGCGCGCTGCGCACCGAGCGCCTGCGCGCGTTGGTCGGCACCTTCCCTCTGGTCGCGGTCGCCCCGTGCGGCGCGGTGATGCTCCACGGCGCCCCGTCGTCGGAGATCGACGACCCCTCGCAGCTCGAGAGCATTCGCCTCGAGGGCTACCAGCAGTTCGGCATCGAGAGCTTCCTCGCAGTGCCGGTGCTCGGCGCCCTGCTGTGGAGCCGGTACGCCACCCCGGAGCAGAGCCAGCGCTTCCTCAAGGCTTTCGGCGGAACCGTGGCGCTCTACGGCCATGACGTGGTGCGCGAGGGCTTCGCGCGCGAGGGCAACGACCAGCTGTGCTTCTCGACCAGCTTCGGGCTCTACGACGAGTTCAAGGTCTACGTCTCGTTGGACCTGGCCGCGAAGTACCCCGACGTCCACGCCCTGCGCGCCGGGCACGAGATCCTTCCTCTGTACTGAAAGGCGGCGTCCAGCCGACGCAGTCAGTGGCAATGACGGTGGTGCGGAAGCCGCGCGTCGATCAAGCCCAGCGCCGCCCGTTCCTGCCCGCGCAAGTGCAGGTGGCCGCCGTCGTCGGT
Source organism: Archangiaceae bacterium (assembly GCA_043776025.1). Taxonomy (GTDB): domain Bacteria; phylum Myxococcota; class Myxococcia; order Myxococcales; family Myxococcaceae; genus JAYVRT01. Next base: position 10,760 of record JAYVRT010000624.1, read on the forward strand.
CTGGGCGCGCTCGGAGTCTTGCGCCGACGCCGCCGCGCCGCGTGCTAGACGCGCGCGCATGCTCGAACGCCTCGACGGCCAGCTCTTCGGCCCCGACCAACCCTGCTTCGGTTGCGGCCCCAACCACCCGATCGGCTTTCACCTGAAGTTCGCCCAGGACGGAGATCAGGTGGTGACCCGCTTCACCCCCGGCCCGCAGTACCAGGGGCCTCCGGGCGTGATGCACGGCGGCCTGGTGATGACGCTCGCCGACGAGGTGGGCGCGTGGGCGCTGCTGGTGGCGAAGGAGAAGTTCGGCTTCACCACCTCGGTCGAGGGCAAGCTGAGGCTGCCGGTGCGGATCGGGGTCGAGACCGAAGGCCGCGCCTGGGTGCTCAAGGCCTCGTCGCGGGTGGCGCGGGTGCAGGTGAAGATTTCGCAAGGTGGCCACGAGTGCTTCGGCTGTGAGCTGGGCTTCATGATGATGGACCAGTACTCCGCCGAGCAGTTGATGCAGGGCCCGATGCCCAAAGAGTGGTTGCGGTACTGCCGCTGAGGTAGACGACCCGCCATGCCGAGAGCACCCCGGGCCCGCGACCTGAAGCAACAGCGCGCGAAGTCCACCCGCACCGACATCCTCCAGGCGGCGATCGACCTCTTCGCGCGGCGGGGCATCCTCGCCACCACGATGGCCGAGCTGGCGCGGACCATCGGGATGACGCCCGGCGCGCTCTACTGGCACTTCCCCACCAAGGAAGACCTGCTGCTGGCGGCGATCGAAGAGCTGCACCAACGCTTCCTCACCGAGTTCACCACCCTGCTCACCGAGAGCCGGAAGTGGACGGCGAAGCAGCAGCTGGGCGCGTTCGTCGAGCGGACCCACAGCTTCCTGCGGGCCCACCGCACCCACGGCATCTTCTTCGGCATGGTCGGCGCGGAGTCGGCGGAGAACAACGCCCGGGTCGCCCAGGCGCTGCGCGACTCGCTCACCGTCTACGTCCACGCGCTCGCGGACATCATTCGCTACGGGCAGCAGAAGACCCAAGAGTTCCGCGACGACGTCGACCCGATGACGCTCGCCTATTCGATCAACTTCGCGAACGTGGGCATCATCGTCCACCAGCACCTGTTCTCCGCCAGCCTCGCCTATGACCCGTTGGTCAGCACGATGCATAAGGTCGTGCTCGACGGCGTCGACCGCCGCAAGTAGCCGGGGCTTGCCCTCTTCGGTGACCGGTTTTGGGGAAGGCGTGGCCACTCCCTTTTGCGCTTCGAGCGCAGGGATCACCTGTACCGACATCTAACAACCTGCGGCGGTTGGGCTGAGCACGGCTCTTGCGAAGGAGCGGCCCGGCGATGCGCACCGTCCCCCTCCTGCTTCTGTGTTCGACCCTGGTGGGATGCATCCACGAGAACCCCGACTTCCGGGTCGACGAGAACACCGCGCTCGATCCGAAGGAGCGGGCCGCGCTGCTCAAGCTCGACTGCACCCAGAAGCGGGAAGAGCTCGTCGCCGCCCGGGACGACAGCCAGAGCGACACCGACCGTGCCGACAACTACCGCCTCGCGCTCAAGGCATACGACGCCTCCGCGGCCCGTTTGCAAGACGCCTTCACCCGCGAGCCGGACCTGCTCTACGCCGCCGAAGGCGACGCGTTGCGCCTGCGCGAGGAGCGGTGCAAGGCCCAATCCCGTGCGCTCACCGACGAGCTGCGAAAGTTCGAGCTGTCGGTGAAGTACAAGGCGCAGCCCACGGAGCCCGTCGTCGCCGCGGCACCCGAGAGGGCCGAGCCGAAGGTCGCCGCACCCGCGAAGAAGAAGAGCAAGCGGGCGAAGGCCGCGTTCGCGAAGAAGCACAGCGCGCACGGCGTCGCCGTCGCCTCCGCCGTGCCCTGATCAGCCCGACAAGAACCAGAGCATCAGCACGCCGAGGAAGACCGCGCCCAGCCCCGCACCGACGAAGGCCCAGGGGTTCCTCGAGACGATGTCTGCGACGTCCCGGTACGAGCGCGGCGCCCCGACCTCCGTCTGATTGACGGTGGTGACCTCCGGCGGCCCAGGTGAATCCCACGGATTGGGCGAGAGGGAGAACGAGTGTTCGGCGGAGATCGTCCGCGCCTCGCGGGTTGAATGGGCGAGCGCCGGCTGGGACAGGGTGCGGTTCGCGGCCTCTTCGGGGACGAAGTGCGCCACCGTCTTGTCGTCGTCGGCGTCGGCGCCCGCGGGGGTGAAGGGCACGGCGACGACGTGGGTGTCGCGCTCGGCAGGGTGAGCACCCGGCACGGGTCCAATCAGCGCGCCCGCCTTCACCGTGCGCGGCTCGGCGCTCTCGCCCGAGGCTTTGCCCGCGACCGCGACCGCGCGCTGGCCGGTGGGCGTCTTCGTCTGGGCCGGTGCTGCGCTGCCCCTTCCGACGCCTTGAGGCACCGCGGTCTTGTCGGTGCCGACCGAGGACATCGAAGCGCCCACGGGGGCGTCATCGGGCCGCGAGCCGGCCTGCCGCCGGGCCAATCGCGTCGGGAGGCTGGGGACCTCATCCTCGTCGTCGAGGTCCGCGAAGCTCTGGGCCAGCTTGTCCACCACCGCCTCGTCCGGTGCCTGGTCGTAGGCCCGCGCCAGCTCGGCCGCATCGGGGAACAGCTGCCGCATCAACGCCGCCAGCCCGTGCGGGCCGGTGGACAACCGCTGCGCCGCGGCGAATGCCTCGAGGTCAGAGAGCATCGCGCCGGCGGTCGGGTAGCGCTCGTCGGGGCGGGTGGCCATTGCCTTCAAGATGATCAGCTCCAGCTGGGGGCTGACGCCGCGGTTGCGCTCGCTCGGCCGGGGGAACCGCGCCTCGACGGCGGCTCGCATCATCGCGAAGACGTTCCCCGCGTCGTCGAAGGGCCCGACGCCGGTGGTGAGCAGGTAGAGCAGCGCGCCCACCGCGTAGACGTCGGTGCGTTGATCCACCGGGCCAGCGATCGCCTGCTCGGGCGACATGTAGCCGCCCTTCCCCTTGACCGTGCCGATCTGCGTCTGGTGCTCGTGCGACGCGGCGCGGGCGATGCCGAAGTCGAGCAGCTTCACGCTGCCGTGGTAGCTGACGATGACGTTGGTCGGGCTGACGTCGCGGTGCACCACCTTGAGCCACTCGCCCCGTTCGCCCTTCAGGTCGTGGGCGTACTCCAGCGCCTCGAGCAGCTGCATCGCGATTCGCAGCACCGACCCGGCAGCGATCGCCCGGGCGTCGATCACCGCCCGCTTCACCAGCCGGGCCAGCGACTCGCCCGGCACGTACTCCATCGCCAGGTGGTAGGTGCCCCCGTGCTCGTCGAGCTCGAAGGTCTGGGCGATGTTCGGGTGGGACAACCGGGCGGAGAGCCGGCCTTCGTCGAGGAACATCTCGACGAACTTCTCGGTGCTCTGAAACCCGGCGAGCACCCGCTTGAGCACCACCAGCTTCGAGAACCCCTTCGGGCCCTCTTGCCGGGCGAGGTAGATCTCCGCCATTCCCCCGGTCGCGAGCCGCCGCAGGACAAGGTACCGCCCGATCCGATCGCCGGGCATCACCTCGTCGCTCGCGACGGACGCGCTCATCGCCCTTTCCTTTTTTTCTACGGCTCCGCCGGGCTGGTCGAGCTCTGCGGATCCCGAACCGCGCGGAGCACCCAGTCGCCGAGCACCACGCCGCCGTCGACGGTCTTGTCGCCGTTTTGATCGGTGTCGAGGCCGTTGCCCTTGGTGGCGTCGGCGCCGGCCATCGAGGCCGCGGTCGAACCCGGGGTCGCCTTCCGCTCATAGCTGGCGAGCCCGCTCGGCACCGACGCCATCGGGGCGTTCCCTTCGGGAGAGTCGGGGGTCGGGCCGTAGCCGAGGCGATCGACCTCCTCGGGGTCCACCTTCGCGGTGCTCACGTCCTGGGTGCCGAGGCGCACGTGGCCGCCGGTGCTGCCACCCTGGAAGTTCATGTCGTTGGTCAGCTGCAGGTCCGCGACGACGCTTCCCTGCATCGAGTAGCTCTTCGAGGCGACCAGGTAGTAGCTGTGCGAAGGGATCACCGTCGGCACCGGGAGGATCGCCTTGTTGGAGTAGGTCGCTCCGGTGGCGCTCTTGTACTGAATCTTCCAGCCGCTGCAGTCGATCGGCAGCGCGGTCGGGTTGTAGAGCTCGACGAACTCGTCGTTCGCCGCGGTGCCGGCGTCGGAGGTCTGGCCCTGGGTCGCGACCTCGCTGATCACCAGGTGGTTGGTGTTGATCGTCCCCACGGTGAGGTTCGCCGTCTTGCTGTCGGCGCCCAGGGTCGCGGTGACCGTGGCCGCGCCCATCGCCATCGGATCCGAGGTGACGTCGAAGCTCGCCTCGAGTTGATTCGCGAGCACGGTGACGGTCGCCGGCAGCGTGCCGAACGCGGTGGGCGCGAGCGCGAGGGTCACCGGGGTGTCGGCGACCGGCGGCAGATCCAGCCGCACCTTGAAGGTCACCTTCCCACCCGGCAACACGATCGACGCAGGAGGCGAGATCGAGATCAGCGCCGGGACCTCGGCCCCGCCGATGATCCGCACCGAGGCGAGGCGGGTCGAGGTGCCGAGCGTCGCGGTGACGCCGGCGTCGCCCTGGGTCACGCCGGTGACGGGAATCGGCGCGGTGAGGCTGCCGGTGGGGACGATGATCAACCCGCCGTCACCGATGGTGAGGTTCGCCACGTCCGAGGTGACGTTGACCGCGGTGTCGCTGGTCCAGATGTTGGTCAGCCGCACCACCAGCGGCGTCGGCAGGGTGTTGCTCGCGCCCTCGCGAATGAACGAGATTGAAGGGTCGATCGACGCCAGCAGGGGCGGCCCGGCGACGACGTCGGCGGCGCTGCGCGGCTCGAGCTTCATCAACCCGTTGCGGAAGTTGAGGATGCCGGTCAGCGACGCGAACTGTTGGCTCGTCACCGGCGCGACGGGAATCTTGTAGAGGAAGTCGTCGACCCGCAGCGGCACCGAGTTCACCTCGAACTCGTTGATCGGCTGCACGTCGTTGAGACCTGGCGGAGGAGCGCCATTGCTGACGGTGAGGTTGGTCATCGTCACCAGCACAGCCTCGAGCGCCCGGGCCGAGCCGCCGTCGGTGGCGACATCGGCGGCGTTGACCGTCGCGGGGTTGGGCAGCGCGTTGCCCGACGAGAGCACCGCCGTGCCGCCGTCCGCCGAGACGGGGAGCACCACCTGCGCCAATTCGAGCTGGCCGAAGTAGTCGGTCGGCACTGCGTCGCTGACGTTGAGGCGGTCGCCGGCGCTCAGGCCCGAGCCCGGCTTGTAGGCGAAGACGCCAGAGTTGTTGCGCCCGGTGTAGCCGGCCTCGGCGTCCTGCACCTGGAGGAAGAAACCGGTGGGGCTGACTCCGGTGACGAGGACGTTGCCGAGCGAGACGTGCTGGCCGACGAAGAGGCTGCCGGGAGTCTTCAGCGCGTAGATGGTGGTCGGGCAGGCCGTGCCGCCCGGGTTGGGCAGCGGGCAGGAGTCGCAAGCGTCGCCGATGCCGTCGCCGTCGGTGTCGGTCTGCGCGGGGTTGGCGTCGGCGGGACAGTTGTCGACCGCGTTGAGGATCCCGTCGCCGTCGGCGTCGTTGGGGTTGACCGCGGCACAGGTGGTGACGTTCGCGTTGAGGGGACACGGGTCGCACGCGTCGCCCTTGCCGTCGCCGTCCTGGTCGGCCTGCTTCCCGTTGTCCATCGGCCGCACCGGGTTGAAGACGTTGGGGCAATCGTCGGTCGCGTCGGGGATGCCGTCGCCGTCGGAGTCCACGCCGGAGATCACCGTGTAAGCCGTCGACCCGTTCTTGATGTTGGCGGCGCTGCGCTTGGGAACGCACGACGGCTCATTGGTGGGGGTGGTGCAGAAGAAGAGCGGGTAGTTGGTGGCGTTGGCCGTCTGCAGCTCGGTGAGCGACTGGGCAGGGACGGTGGCCGACGAGGGGGTGGTGAACTCGCGCTTGGCGCAGACCCCCTTGAGCGTGCCGCACACGTCCAGCGTCTCGCACTGGCTGGTGCCGTCGAACGCGGCGACCAGCGGCGCGTCGCCGAAGAGCACCTTGCCTCCGCGCATCGTCATCACCACGTCGGCCGCCTCGGCGTCGATGATGCTGCGGTGGGTCGCGGTGCCCTGCTGCCGGAAGAGCGCGAGGTCGGCGATCTTCCCCGTCTGGATCCGGCCGATCTTCGTCGCGGTCTGGGTGACGTCGGCGCCGGCCGCGGTCGCCATTCTCCAAAGCTGCTCGTCGGTGAGGATCTTGTTGAAGCGGGCGTCGTTGAGGCTCGAGGCACACTTGAGCTCGCGGAGCATGTTCATCGAGCCGGAGATGACCCAGTCCATGCCGAGCGCGACGTTGACGCCGAGGTGGACGTAGACGGGGATCGAAGCGGTGTCGCCGTAGAGGCTGACGTTGCTGCGCGGGCTCCAGATCAGGCCGCTGCGCTTGAGCGCCATCAGGCCGATGTCGCTCGCGTGGAGCGCGATGCCGTGGACGAGGGTGGTGCGGCTGCCGAGCAGATCCTGCCCGCCGCCGGTCGCCGCGGAGACGCAGTGGAACTCGTTGGTCGCCGACTGCTCGATGCCCTCGGAGACGTGGGGCAGGTACGCCGAGGCCGCGGGGATCGCGGTCGGGGTGTCGATGCCGGGGTAGGCACAGCCCGAGGTGAGCTCGGCGCCGGCGTTGTCGCCCAGGGGGAAGGTCTGAGAGTTGACCGTGCCGGCGCCGAGGCCTTCCTGGCCGCCCGCGGTGTCGAGGTTGCGCAGCATCCCCTGGTTGCCCGCCGTCGAGTAGGTGCCGCCGGTGACGACCGAGGTGGTGCCGCCGAAGACCTGGCGCATCTCGCTCCAGCGCGAGTTTGCGGCGGTGTTGCCTCCCTGGGACGAGATCTTGGTGTGGTTGTCGTGGGCCGCGCCGCCGACGCGCCAGTCGTGCCGGTGCTCGTAGCGCTCGTCGGCGACGGCCGCGGTGGGGATGTACGGACCCTTGCCGAAGGTCATGTGGTCGTGGGTGTTGATCAACCCCGGCGACAGCACGCCCTTGGGGCAGACCAGCCGGGTCGCGGTCGAGGCGCCTGCCGAGGCGGAACAGTCACAGGCGACGCAGGTGATGGTCCCGTTGCTGTCCACCAGCACCTGGCCGCCGACGTAGGTCTTGTCGGAGGCGAGCACGACGGCAGTGAAGAGCTTGTTGCCGTCGCCGGGCGTGATGGCGCAGGTGCCGGTCGCTGGAGGCGCGGGGATGTTCGGGCAGGTCACCACCGGGGTGCTGGTGAAGGTGCAGTCGTTCTCACAGCCGTCGAGCGGCGTGGTGTTCAT
>JAYVRT010000625.1:0-1535 GCA_043776025.1 Archangiaceae bacterium
GCGACCACCACCTGCATCTCGTCGGAGTCTTCCCAGGGCCGGGAGAGGAAATCGCCGTAGCGCTCGCGCGCCTCGAGCTTCGCCCGGGTGAGCACCGCGTCGACCTCGCCGGGGGTGAAGACGCGGCGGCGGATCCTCCGCACCGACTGGCCCCCGCGCTCGCGCAGGTGGGCGGTGAAGGCGGGCCGGCCCAGCGGCATCGGCTCGTGATCCGCGTCGCTGCGCAAATCGAAGGCGAACACTCCCTGCGGCGACAGGTGGTGGGCCACCGTCACCAGGGCCGCCTCGAAGTCGTCCGCCGTAAGCATCAGCCCGAGTGCGTTCTGGGGCGCGACCACGAGGGCGAAACGGTCTTCGAGGCGCAGGGTGCGCAGATCGGCGTGGACCAACTTGAGCTCGCCCTCCGGGCCATCCTCCGCGCGCTTTTCCTCGGCGGTGGCGTGCATCCGCGCCGAGGGCTCGACCGCGATCACCCGGTGCCCCCTGCCCGCGAGCGCGAAGGCGACCCGGCCATCGGCGCTGCCGAGCACCAGCACCGTGCTCGCCGTCCTGCCTGCCTGGCGGACGTAGAAGGCACTGGCGAGATCGAGACCGACCAACGACAAGGGCATGCGCGCACCCCACACTAACCCCATGCGATTTCTGGGGTTAGCCCCTACAATCCGCGGCCCAAGTGAGCCCAGCAGCCCCCCGAGGTGGAATCCCCCAGCGCACCGTGCTCGGCGTCCGCGCGCGCATCGATGGGATCGCGTCCCAGGAGTACGCGCTGGTGCTGCTCAACACCGACGCCAAGGGCCAGAGCTTCCCCATCGGCGCGGCGCTGAAGATCGGCAAGGCCCCGGAGAACGACGTGGTGCTCGACCACCCGACGGTGAGCCGAAACCACCTCGTGCTCCGCCGCCAGGGTGAGCTGTTCCTCGTCCAGGATCTCGACAGCACCAACGGCACCTTCATCGACGGCGCGCAGATCCGCGAAGGCTACCTGCGCGCCGGAGCGATGCTCGAGGTCGGCGACGTGCAGCTGCGGTTCCAGCCGAGCATCAAGGCGCTCGACGTCTCGCCCGCGGTGGAGGACCGCCTCGTCGATCTCGTCGGCACCTCGACGCCGATGCGGCAGATCTTCGCATTGATCAAGCGCATCGCGCCCACCGAGTCGACGCTGCTGCTGGTGGGCGAGACCGGCTGCGGGAAGGGCGCGGCGGCGAAGACGATTCACAAGCTGTCCACCCGCGCCCAGGGCCCGTTCGTGGTCTTCGACTGCGCCTCGGTGCCGGACCAGCTGATCGAGAGCGAGCTGTTCGGCCACGAGAAGGGCGCCTTCACCGGAGCGATCAGCCAGCGCAAGGGCTTCCTCGAGGCGGCCGACGGCGGGACGCTGTTCATCGACGAGATCGACGACCTCTCCCTCGAGCTGCAGCCGAAGCTGCTGCGGGCGCTCGAGGATCGCGAGTTCCGCCGGGTCGGCTCGTCGAACGCGGGGATCAAGTTCGACACCCGGGTGATCGCCGCGAGCAAGAAGGACCTGTGGAACGAGG
>JAYVRT010000626.1:0-4868 GCA_043776025.1 Archangiaceae bacterium
GCGGCTCCCGTCGCGGACGCTCCCGCCCGCCACCGCGCCGCCCCAGCTGACCCTCGCCTTCTAGCGACACCCTTCAGCGCTGGCCCGACTTCGACCGTCTCCGCGTCGCCGCGCCTTCAGCCTCCCTTCCTGCCCGCTCCACCCGCATCACCACTCGACGCCGCGCCGCAACTGCGTCACCATCACCGCGGTGCTTCCTCAGGGTCAGCTGGGTTCGCTTGGTTGTTCTTCCTCTCCTTTCCTTCTCCTTCTCCTTCTCCTTCTCCTTCTTCCTCAGGGTCGGCTGGGCTCGCTCGGTTGTTCTTCCTCTCCTCTCCTTTCCTTCTCCTTCTCCTTCACGCGCGGGGGCAGAGGTGCGTCTCTTCATGACCTGGTCACGCCGGGGACGTCAGGCAGCCGTCGGCCAACGGTAACTCGGCGAGCGTCCGCCCTGGGTTTGCATCGGCCCGTCGACATCCTTGAGGTTGATGGTGCGCTGCCCCAGCGCCAAGCCCTGCTCCGTCATCACTTCAACCCGCTGCTCGGCCTTGGCAGTCGGCGAGTGCGCGACGACGAAGACACTGCGACCACCCACTGACTGCTGAGCCACGAACGAGAAGGAGTCGTGCACGTCAACGCCATGCAGGGCCGCGTCCCGCAGCAGAGACTGCTGAACGCCCTGCGGAAGCTTGCCGAGGTCTTGTCGCCCAAACAGCTGCCGAACACCATCTCCGTTCGGGTTGTTCTGTGGCGAGACTGCGCCAAGCGCCTTGCGCGCCCAGGTCGCCATCGGCGCCGGCACTCGCGGATTGGTTTGAAAACCAAACATCGGCTTTCCGAAGCGCGGCGCTGCTGCGGGCTCAGCGGGCGCGAGGGCCGCATTGTTCGGGCGCCAGCCGCTGCTTCGCGGCTGAGGACTCGCCGCGAGCGTCTGAGACCGCGTCTGCGGCGGTTGTGTGGGCCGTGCGTTGGCGATTGGTCGGTTCGCTACTTTGGTCATGTCATTGGCTCGGGCAGTTACGGCGGTGGGGACTGGAGAGGCGCTGTGGCGATTGAATGCCAGCCGAAGGGCCGCATCATTCCTCTAGACAGGTGAGGTCCTATTTCGTTGCAGAGGAATCGAGACCTGCGCTGGGCCCGTTGCACCGTGCTGGGCCAGGGCCTAGTTTGCTCCGAGCGGTTTGGAAGCACAATGGCCCTTCGACGACCGAGTCCTTCCGATACTGCAGCTGAGCTGGCGCTGGTTCAGCGCGCGGTCGCTCGAGAGCCCGCTGCGTTGGCCGCGCTGGTGACGCTGATTGAGCAGGCGGCGGCCGACGCCGCGCAAGGGCTCAAGCAAAGTGGGACGTTCGGGCGCGAGCTGGCCAGCCTGCTCACGGCTCGGCTGCTCGTCGCCTCGGGAGCAGACTTGCCGCGGGTCGCCACCTTCGCCGGCCGCAGCGGGCTGTCGACCTGGCTCAAGTCGGCAGCGGTCCGCGCCGGCATCAACCTGCTCGAGAGCAATCGCCGCGACTTCGGCAGCCTGCGGGACAGCCACCCCGCCAACGAGTTGCCTCTCGAGGCTCAGCTGATGAGGCGGCGGTATGCCCCCGTCTTCACCGCGGCGCTCGAGGGCGCGCTGCGTGAGCTGCCCCGCGACGAGCGGGCCCTGCTGAGGCTGGTCTTCATCGAGGGCCTGTCGCTCGAGCAGGTGGGGCGGATCCGGGCGGCGCACAAGTCGACCGTGTCGCGTCAGGTGACCCGCATCCGCCGAGGGCTGCTCGAGGCTGTCCGCAAGCACCTCTCGGACACCCTGGGGTTGAGCAAGCCCGAGCTGAGCTCGCTGATTCGACTTCTCGAGAGCCAACTCGAGTTCTCGGTCGAGCGTGCTTTCGCCGAGAGTTCCAGTGACGACCGCTGACGGTGCGGGCTGCCCTGACGACGAAGGGCTCGCCGTGCTCGTCGAAGGGGGGCTCGACGACGCCCGCGCGCGCTCGATGCTGTCTCACCTCGACGGCTGCGCGCGGTGCCAACAGTTGGTTGGCGCATTGGCGAGCAAGCCGTTGGCCGTTCGCAGCGCGGGCACGCAGATCGGCCGTTTCATCCTCCTTGCTCCGCTGGGCGAAGGGGGGATGGGCGTCGTCTACGCCGCGTTCGATCCCCGGCTCGACCGAAAGGTGGCGCTGAAGCTCGTCCGGCCGGATCGCGCAGGTGCGCCCGAGGCGCGGGCCCGCCTGCTGCTCGAAGCCCAGGCAATGGCGCGCCTGGCCCACAACAACGTCCTCACCGTGTACGAGGCCGGCGAAGACGGCGATCAGGTGTACCTCGCGCTCGAGCTCGTCGAGGGCGTTACCCTGCGGACCTGGATGCAGGCGGGTCCGCGTGCGTGGTCTCAGGTGCTGCCGTTGTGGCTGGCGGCGGCGCGGGGGCTGGCCGCGGCGCACCGCGCGGGCCTCGTTCATCGAGACTTCAAGCCCGACAACGTGCTGCTCGGAAACGATGGACGGATTCGGGTCACCGATTTCGGCCTCTCGAGCCTTGCCCTCGCGGCGCGGCCGGGCGCGCGAGGCGACGCGCTCGCGACGACCTCCGCGTTGACCCGCACCGGCGCCCTGCTCGGAACACCCGCCTACATGGCTCCCGAGCAATGGTCGGGCGGCGGGGTGGATGCCCGCGCGGATCAGTTCGCCTTCGCTGTTTCGCTCTACGAGGCCCTTCACGGCGAGCGACCCTTCACTGGCCGCACCGGCGCGGAAGTGCAGGTGGAAGTGAACGCCGGAAGAGTGGCGGCGGCGCCCCGCGGTCGCAATGTGCCGCGCTGGCTGGGCGCCGCGGTGGTGCGCGCGCTGGCGGCCGACCCAGACCAACGCTTTCCAGCGATGGACGCGCTTCTCGACGAACTGGAGTCGCAACAACTTCAGGCCCGGCGGCGCCGCCAACGGTGGCTCGCGGCGGCGATGCTGGGACTCGGGGCGGCCACGAGCGCGGGCATCGCTGCCTCGACGGGCTCCGAGGCTTCATGTGCGCCGGGCCCACGATTGGCCGCGGTGTGGGACGCCGACCTGAAAGAGAAGACGCGGGCTGCGTTCACCGCGACCGCGCTTCCCTATGCGACCTTCTCGTTTGGCTCGGCCGCGCGTGCACTCGATGGATACGCCTCGGAATGGTCCACCGCCTACCGGCAGGCCTGTCGCGCACCCGTGCTGTCCGAGCCGCAGCTGGGTTGTCTGGAAGAGCGCCGGCGCGACCTGGGCGCGATCACCCACCAACTGGCGGCCGCCGATGCCTTGACCGTCGAAGGAGCGGCGGTGGCCGTGGGTCGGCTCGAGCCCATTGAGCGCTGCTCGCGCACCGAGGTTCTGGTGACGAAGGCGCACGTCCCAACCGATCCCCAACAAGCCGCTCGAGTCGAAGCGCTGCGACAGGAGCTGGCGCAGACGCGCGCGCTGCTCAACCTGGGCAGCTTCGCACCGGCGCTCGCCCGGGCCCATGCCGAGGCAGTGGCTGCGCGCGCGCTGAACTATCGCCCGGTGATTGGCGAGGCGTTGTTGCTGCTCGCAAGCTGTATGCGCGGGTCGGGCGATGATGCCGCAGCCGAGCCGGTGTTGTTCGAGGCCGTCGAGGCTGGCGGAAGTGCCCGCGACGACCTGTTGGTCGCACGCGCGTGGGTCGAGCTCACCTCGGTTCAGGGATCTCGGCGAGAGGTTCAGAACGGCGGCGCGGGACTGTCAAGCGCGGGACACCAGGCGGCACAGGTTGCGCGGGGCGCGATTGATCGCATCGGCGGAGACGCCGAGCTCGAGGCGAAGCTGATGCTTGCCCGAGGCACGTTGTTGATGGATGAGCGGCAGTTTGCCCTGGCGCGCGCCGACTTCGAGCGCGCGGTGCAGCTGCGAGACCTGGCGGGAAGCAGCGGCCCGGAACGCGCGGCCGCGCTCACCAACTTGAGCCTTGTGCTCCGAAGAGAGGGCAAGAGCCTCGACGCGCTGGCAGCTGCGAAGCGGGCGCGCCTGCTGGTCGAGGAGGCGCTGGGCCCCGACAGCCCCGGGCTGATGAACCCGTTGAAGGCACAGGCGCTGGTCGAGACCGAACTGGGTCGCAACGACGAGGCGCTGGCTGCGCTCCAACGCGCCCTGCGCATCGGCGAAGCGGCGTTCGGCCCGACGCATCGCAAGCTGGTGGCGGTGCTGACCAACCTCTGCATCGCGCAGCGCGAGCTGAAGCAACTCGACGAGGCGATCGCGAGCTGCCGGCGCAGTCTGAGCATCGACGAGAAGGAGCTCGGTTCGGGCCACCCGCACCTGGCTTTCGCGCTCAACAATCTGGGCAACGTGCTGCGAGAAAAGGGCCAGTGCGGCCAGGCGCTGGAAGCATTTGTGCGCGCGTTGGCGTTGCGCGAGAAAGACCCGGGCCCCAGGGGCCAGCGGCTGTCGACGAGCTTGATTGGCCTCGGCCGGACCCAGCTGGCGTGCGGAGAGCCCGAGCTCGCCGTGGGTGCGCTCGAGCGCGCGACCCGGTTGTTGGAAGCAGCGGCCGACGAGCCGGTGTGGACGGCCGAGGCTCAGTTCTATCTGGGCCAGGCGCTGTGGGTGCAGAACAGTGATCGCCCACGCGCGTCTGCCCTGGTGCAGCAGGCGAAGCTCGCGTTCGCAGCCGAAGGTGAACGGGGGGCCGAAGGACTCTCAGAGGTGGTCACCTGGCTCGCGGCCAACCCGCAGTGACCCGCGGCGCAGCTCGTTGCAGCGAAACGCTGACTGCCGGCGCAACCTCTTCGAATCCTCCCCTTGTGATGAACGGCACGCTGCCTACGCGCTAGTACTACTTGATCACATGCGCGACGGTCCGCGGGGTGGCGTCGATGGGCTGAAGAGCCTTCGGCAGAGAGGACAAACTCCGAGCCAGCGCAGCAA
>JAYVRT010000627.1:0-4863 GCA_043776025.1 Archangiaceae bacterium
GCCGGCTCGGCGGGCTCGATCGGCTCGATGATCTTCGGCACCGCCGCCAGGCGCCCGCGCCGACCCTCGGTCGGGCGGTTGGCGGGGCTGTCACGTTGATCCGCGCCACACTTCGGGCACACGGGATCAGGCTTCTTCAAGTCGTAGAACTTGGAGTTGCACTTGAAACAGATGAACTTGTTTCCCAGGTCTTTCGCGGATGGCATCGAGTGCGCCCTTCGTTGTGAGGTGTGGGCGAAGGTGTCGGATGAACGGCGCGGCTCATATTGCTGTGTCCGTTCCAAGTCAACGACGGGCGCGGTAACCTTTTGCTTAAGTCGTCGAATCGGATTCTAAGGGCCGGCCTCTCCTCGTGAACGTCACTTGCGACAAGTGTAACAAGCGCTACTCGATTGCCGACGACAAGGTCCGCGGCAAGTCGGTGAAGATCCGTTGTAAGCAGTGCCAGAACCTCATCTCGGTGCAGGGTCCGGCCTCGGGCGCGGTGGCGGCGGTCTCCGCTCCGGCGAGCGTCTCGATCACCGCGACCCCTGCCGCCGCGCTGGGGGGCAGCCCCTGGGAAGAAGAGCGCACCCGCGCGATGCCGATGATTGACGCCACCTCGCAGTGGTTCGCGATGGTGAAGGGGAAGCAGCTGGGGCCCTTCGACGTCCGTGGGCTCGAAGGCAGGGTGAAGACCGGCGAGCTGACGCTGCGCACCTACCTCTGGCGGCAGGGCATGGGCGACTGGAAGCGGGCGAGCGACGTCCCCGAGGTCAGCCAGGTCTTCGCTGGTGTCTCGTCCGCGGGAGCGACCGCGACCGGCCCAACCAGCGCGGCGCCTGCGGAGCGGCCGTCCTCGAAGAAGGTCGCGCCGGTGCAGCGCGACGTCGCGGTGGCGCTCGAGACCCCCTCGCCGGAGATCGTCGGCCGCAAGACGAACGGCAACGGCAACGGCAGCGGAGCGGCGGAGCGGAACACCGCGCCCTCCCCCGCCCACGTGCCGGCGCCCGCCGCTGCCCCTGCACCCGCCGCCCGAGCGAAGGTGGTGAGCCAGGCGAAGGTCGCCGCGATCGCCAAGCCTGCGCCGTCTCCCGCGCCCGCTCCGACCGCGCCGATGCCCGCGCCCGAGCCAGTCAAAGCGAAGAACGCGCCGCTGTCGGATCTCTTCAGCGACCCCGAGGCGCCAGACCCCGAGTACGCCAACAGTGCCGACATCCGCTCGACGATGGACGGTGACGGCGCCGAAGGGGGCGAAGATGGCGAAGCCCCCTCGGGGCAGGTGGACGATCCGTTCGCCGCGCTCGGCGAGAGCGACCCGTCGATGGCCCCGCCCCCCGGCGAGGCGACCAAGTTCTTCATCGCCCAGGCCGGCGTCAACAAGCGCAACCCGCCCTGGAAGATCGCCCTCTTCGTCCTCGGCGGCCCGGCGGCGATCGTCGGCGTGCTCTTCATCCTCTCCAGCCTGCACATCGTCCCTCTCGAGGTCACCCACACCAACGAGAAGGGCGAAGAGGTCAAAGAGTCGTTCTTCTCCGCCGGCGGCGTCTCCGGCCTCAAGGACATGCTCAGCGGCGACGCGAAGAAGAAGAAGGAAGAGGCCGAGAAGGCCCGCCTCGCCGCCGCCGAGGCCCGCCGCAAGGCGCAGCAGGCGCAACAGGCGGGAGGCGGCACCGCCATCGCGGCGAACGACCCCACGCCCGACAAGCCCAAGCCAGTCGACCCCGCGCTGGCGCTGATCTACGGCAAGGAGAACGCGAACCCCACCGGCACCTCGATTCACGTGCGCCGGTCGGACCGCGAGGGCCAGCAGCAAACGGACACCACCGCCGGCGGCCTGACTGCCGACGTGATCAGCAAGGTCGTCGCCGACAAGCTCAAGGCGTTCCAGAGCTGCATCGAGACCGCGCTCCACCGCAACCCCAACCTCGCAGTCGGCTCGATTGAAGTCGTCGCCAACGTCGCCCCCTCGGGCGTGGTGACCCAGGCGTTCATCGACCCGAAGAAGTACGAGGCGTCCGACTGGGGTGGCTGCATGCGCGACGTCGCCAAGCGCATCGTCTTCCCCAAGTCCGAGGGAGAGACCGAGGTCCGCATCCCCTTGAAGGTCGGCGTCGCCGTTCCCCTTTAGCCGGGGAAGGACTAAGCACCCGGCCCTCATGTACCTGGGCAAGGTGATCGGCACCGTCGTCGCCGAACGGAAGGTCAAAGGGCTCGAGGCCCAGCGGCTGCTCGTGGTCCAGCCGTTGGATCACCTGAACAAGCCGTCGGGGCCGCCCGAGGTCGCGGTGGACACCGTCTCCGCCAGCCCCAACTCGCTCGTCTTCCTCGTCGGCAGCCGCGAGGCGGCGCTGGCGTGCGACCCGTGGTTCGTCCCGGTCGACAGCGCGATCGTCGGCCTGGTGGACGAGGTCGACGTATGAACCTCTGCCAGGTGCTCGGCAGCGTGGTCGCCTCCGAGAAGCACCCCGCCTTCCACGCCCGAAAGCTGCTGGTGGTGCAGCCGGTGGACGAGCTGAAGAAGCCCAACGGCAAGAGCTTCCTCGCGGTGGACCACACCTCGTCGGCCGGCAAGGGCGACCTCGTGCTGGTGATGCGTGAGGGCAACGGCGTGCGGCAGATCCTCGGCGAAAAGCAGCTGCCAATCCGTTCGATCATCGTCGGCGTCGTGGATCGGGTCGACGTCGAGGCCCGCTGATGCCGCTGGCTCCCCTGCCGAAGGTGCGCGCCGAGCTGGTCGCCGCCTCCCGCCGCGTCCACGCCAACGGCTGGGTCGCCAACCACGACGGCAACCTCTCGGTGAAGCTCACCGGCAACCGGCTGCTGATCACCCCCACCGCCGTCAGCAAGGCCGACGTCGACGACGGGAAGCTGCTGATCGTCGACCTCACGGGCAAGGTGCTCGAGGGCCGGCGCAAGGCGTTCTCCGAGCTCGAGCTGCACCTGGCGATCTACAAGGCCCGCCCCGAGGCCGAGGCGGTGATCCACGCCCACCCCGTCACCGCCACCGCCTTCGGACTGGCGGGACTGGAGCTGGCGCCGGTCGCGCTGCCGGAGCTCGTCGTCTCCCTCGGCGAGCGGATCCCCACCCTGCCCCGCGCCCTGCCGAAGGACGAAGAGGCCCTCAAGCGGCTGGCGGCGGCGGCGAAGCTGTACGACGCGATGCTGCTGTCGGGCAACGGGGCGCTGACCTGGGGCACCAGCCTCGAGATGGCCCTGCTGCGAATGGAGCTCGTCGAGCACTACGCGAAGATCCTCGCCGCTGCCCGGCCGCTGGGCGCGGTGGCTCCGCTGGCGCCGGCCGAGCTGTCCCGGCTGCTCGAGGCCCGGAAGAAAGCCGGCCTCGGTCCCAGGGGCTGAACAGTCCGCTGTCACGGACGCAATCGCCGGGCGTTTGCCCCGTAGACAGGGGCGAAGGCATCAACCAGCGAGGCACGTCATGTTGTTCAGCAATCAGCGGGTGAGTTCAGGGGTGGGCGGGCTGCTCGCGGTAGCAGCGCTGATGGCCGCCTGGCTCGCGGTCGCCGGGGTGATGTTCGGCTCCTACGTCAACCCCGAGGTCCGGCCGAGCGCCGGGTGCCAGCTGGTCTGCCGAACGGCCCCCGTCCTGGGCCACGGGTAGAGACACCTTCCTTCCTGACAAGCCGTCGGGGTCCCGGTCGATCAGGGCGGGGCCTGCTGCAGGTACTCGCCCACCACGTTGAGCAGCTCGTTGAGCGCCACCGGCTTGGGCAGGTAATCGGTCGCGCCGGCTTCGTCGGCGACCTGGTGCAGCCGCTCGAGCGCCAGGGCGGAGACGAAGACCACCGGGATCTCCGCCAGCTCGACGTCGGCACGCATCGACTTGCAGACGTCCACCCCGTCGAGCCCGGGCATGAGGATGTCGAGCACCACCAGCTTCGGCTTCAGCTCCCGCACCATCGCCAGCGCCTGGCTCCCATTGCTGGCGGTGTGGACGTCGTAGCCGTACTTCGACAGCGCCCGTTGGAGGAAGTCGAGGATCGCCGGCTCGTCGTCGGCGATCAGCACCGACGGCTTGCCCGGCCAGGGCTGCCCGGCGAGGCGATCGAGCTGCAGCCGCAGCTTCTCCGCCGCCGCGGGGGTGACGTCCATGAAGCGCAGGCCGACCGCACGCCCGTCGAGGTTGTCGCGGGTGACCTCGGCCTTGAGCGCCACCGTCGTGCCGTCGTCGAGCTGGAACTCGACCTCCACCGACTGCGCCGACTGCAGCGGCGCGAGGGTGTCGAGCTGGGCCCCGGTCTCCGACAGATCGCGCGCGAAGGCGGTGTTCGCCAGCGACGGGCGGGTGATCTTCACCGGCAGGGTGCAGGGCATCCGGCGGGTGCGGCGGCCGGGCTTGGGGCGATCGTCCTGGGTCAGGCCAAGAAAGCGACGGACCTTCTCGATCTCCTCGTCGTCGAAGCGCACCCAGACGCCGGTCTTGAACAGCCGGCTCTTGCGCCGCAGCCCGACGACCTGGGCGCTGGCGACCACCAGCACCCCGCCCACCTGCAGCTCGATCGGCGCCGGCTCTCCCAGCCGGGGCACCTCGGCGGTGGCGACGAAGAGCCGGTCGTGGTGGCCGCGCAGCAGCTCGGACCACAGGCGGTACTTGTCGGGGAATTCCAGGCGGAGCGGCATGGGGCGCGAACCGCGCGTCTTATCCCAGCTTGAGCCGGCTGATCACGTCCTCGGTCACTTCCGAGGTGGAGAGCGTGCCGCCGAGGTCCTTCGTCGTCTTCCCGGCCTGGACCCCAGCCTCCACCGCCTGCTCGAGCGCAACCGCGGCGCCCTGGTGGCCCAGCTCGCGCAACATCAGCGCCGAGGTGAGGAAGGTCGCCACCGGGTTGACGATGCCTTTGCCCGCGATGTCCGGGGCCGAGC
>JAYVRT010000628.1:0-1527 GCA_043776025.1 Archangiaceae bacterium
CCCGGAGATCTGATCTCCACCGGCACGCCGTCGGGCGTCGGACCCATCAAGGCGGGTGACACGGTGGAGATCGAGATCGAAGGCGTGGGCGTGCTGGGCAATCCGGTCGTGAAGGCGTGACCGTCTTCGTCGGGCTCGGCAGCAACCTGGGGGATCGCGCGGCGATGCTCGACGCGGCGGTCGAGGCGATCGGCAAGGTGCCCCGGGTCACCGTTCTGCGTCGCTCGTCGTCGCTGACGACTCCAGCGATGCTCCCGCCCGGGAGCTCGAAGCCGCAGCCGGACTACCTCAACGCGGTGGTCGAGCTCGAGAGCCAGCTGGATCCGAAGGCGCTGCTGGTGGCCTTGAAGCAGATTGAAGTTCAGCTCGGCCGGAAGGAGGCGACCCGCTGGGCCCCACGGGAGATCGACCTCGACCTGCTGCTGTGGAACGGGCTGGTGATCGAGGCGCCGGACTTCCAGCTGCCCCACCCGGGCATCGCCGAGCGCCGGTTCGTGCTCGCGCCGCTGGCTGAGCTCGCTCCGGGGCTGCGCCACCCGGTGTTGGGAAAGACGATCTCCGAGCTGCTCGCGGCGCTCGCTTAGCGCGGCTGCTGTAGTACGACCCCGTTTCAACGTGACCGCTCTGACCGCCGCCGTCGTTCTGCTCCTCGCCCAGGCGCCGCTGCCGCCCAACAGCAACGAGCTTCCGCCCAACCACCCGCCGATCAACGGCGCACCGCCCGCGGGCCAGCTGCCGCCGAAGCACCCTTCGGTCGGGGCAGGGCAGAACGCGCCGAGCGGCGAAGAGCTGCTGAAGAAGCTGGAGGCGGTGGGAGACCTGAGGTCGAAGGAGAAGACCTTCGAGATCGCCTCGTCGCTGGGCAAGCTCTACTTCGTCCACGGCCGCTACGCCGACGCCGTCATTTTTCTCGAGCAGGCCGTGGTCAAGGCCGAGCCGGCGCGAACGTTCTACCTGGCGAAGAAGAAGGCGCTCGGGGCGAAGGCCGTGCCGGCTCCCTCCGCCGCCGGGTGCGTGCCCGCCGCCGACTCGACGCTCGACAGCCAGTTCGCCAGGGCCCAGGCGCAGAAGGACCCTGGGTTCGCCGCCGCCTGCGCCCGATCGGCGCTGCATCCGCTGATCGAGGTCGAGAGCCAGCTCGGCGCCGCCAAGTTCTTGAGCCACGATCCGATCGGCGCGCTCGCCGTCTACGACCGCGCGCTGCTGCTGTTCGACACCAACCCCGAAGCCCGCTACGGCCGCGCCGCGCTGCTGCTCGACCACAAGGGTGAAGACGTCGCCGCGCTGAAGCAGGCAAAGGCGGACTTCGACAAGTTCCTCGCCGACTACCCGACCTCGCCCCGGGCGGCGCAGGCGAAGTCGTTCTTGAGCCGGGTGAACGCGGCGATCGACGCGGGTGGGGTGTCGAAGGTGAAGGGGGTGGCAAAGCAAGCCCCGGTCGATCCCCACGCGGGCATGGCGCAACAGGGCGGCCAGCCTCCGGCCCTGACGCAAGAGATGATCGACGCGGTGAAGAGCGTCGAGCGC
>JAYVRT010000629.1:0-4826 GCA_043776025.1 Archangiaceae bacterium
GTTTCGACAGCTTGAGCCAGTCGTCGAGGAACCCGATGAAGCCGTAGCCGAAGGTCATCAGCAGCGCGACCCAGACGACCCGGGACTTGAGGTCGGCGAAGATGATCGTCCCCAGGAAAATCGAGATCAGGATCAACGCCCCGCCCATCGTCGGGGTGCCCTTCTTCTTCTGGTGCGACTCGGGTGTGTCTTCCCGGACGTTGCTGTGGCCGTACTGGGCCCTTCCCAGCCGCGCGATCACGCTGGGGCCGAGCAGCATCCCGAAGGCGAGGGACGCGACGCCGCCCGCAACGATGCGGAACGTCGGGTACTTGAGGAAGTTGAGCCACTTTCCGGCTTCGCCGTCTTTGAGCCACTCGTAGAGGAGGTAGAGCATTAGTGCCCACCTCCTGCACCGGCGGTGCCGGTCAGCGCCTCGACGACGCGCTCGAGCTTCATCCCCCGGCTGCCTTTGACGAGCACCACGTCGCCCGAGTGGAGCTCGCCCTTGAGCCAGGCGACCAGCGGCTCGATCTCGGTGAAGTGGCGGGAGTTCTTCTTCAGCTTCTTGACCGCCTGGGCGTGGGCGACCTTCATCCGCTCGCCGAAGAAAGCGATCAGCGCCACCTGGTCGGACGCCTTGACGCCGATCAGTGAGTGCTCCGCCGCCTCGTCGGCGCCCAGCTCGAGCATGTCGCCGAGCACCGCGACCGCCCGGCTCTCGACCGCGAGGCCGCTGAGGGCGTCGAGCGCGACGCCCATCGAGGCGGGGTTGGCGTTGTAGCAATCGTCGATCACCGTCACCCCGCCAGGGGCGTTCTTCACTTCGAGGCGCCGAGCGTGGGCCTGGGCGGCCTCGAGCCCGCGGACGCACTCGTTGGGCGAGTAGCCGAGGGCGATCGCCATCGCGAACGCAGCGGCGGCGTTCATCGCGTTGTGGTCGCCGATGAGGTTCAGCGCCGCGGGCCACTGCTTGCCCTGGTAGCCGACGGTGATCGCCAGGCCGTCACGGCCGTGCATCTCGACGTGCTCGAGGCGGACGTCCGCGTTGGCGGCGCGGCCGAAGGTGAGCTTCTTCACGTCCGGCCCGAGCCTCGTCGCCTCGGAGATGATCAGCGGGTCATCGAGGTTCACCACCGCGGTGGCGCCTGGCTTCAAGCCGGCGAAGAGCTCGCCCTTGGCGTGGGCGACGCCCTCGAGCGAGCCCACCCCTTCGAGGTGCGCCGGCTGAACCACGGTGATCAGCCCGGCATCGGGCTCGGTGATCGCGGTGAGGCGGGCGATCTCCCCCGGGTGGTTCATGCCCATCTCGACGATGCCAGCGACCTGCCGGGGGACGAGGCCGAAGAGCGTCAGCGGGACGCCGACCTCGTTGTTGAGGTTCCCCTCGGTGTGGAGCGAGGGGCCGCGGGTGTGGAGGATCGAGGCGACGAGCTCCTTGGTGGTGGTCTTCCCGTTGCTGCCGGTGACGGCGCCGATCGGGATCTTGAAGCGCACCCGGTGAAAGTGGGCGAGCGCGCCGAGGGCGACGAGGGTGTCGGGGACCTCGAAGACCGCGACCTCGGGCCCAGGGAGCTTGTGCTCCTTGCCCTGCTCGACGATCAGCCCGGCGGCGCCCCCTTCGGCGGCCTGGAAGAGGAAGTCGTGGGCGTCGAAGCGATCTCCTTTGAGCGCGACGAAGAGGCAGCCGGCGGTGATGTGCCGGGTGTCGGTGCAGATCGCCGGGTACGACGCGCGCGCGCCAATGCGGGAGCGCTTCGCGCCCGTCGCCTTGATCACCTGCTCGTCGGACAAGCGAACCGCCATCAGGTCATCCCAGCGCCTTGCGCGCCTCTGCGAGATCGTCGAACGGCTTCTTCGTCCCTTCCTGGTCCTGGTAGGTCTCGTGCCCCTTGCCGGCGATGAGGATCGTGTCCCCCGGCTTGGCGAGCGACACGGCGAGCGCGATCGCGGCCGCGCGGTCGCCTTCGACGAGAAACCCCTTCTCTCCCTGCTTGGCCTTGTTGGCGCCCATGCGGCGCAGGCCGCGCTTCTCGAGGCCCGGGACGATCTCCGCGATGATCGCCTCGGGGCTCTCGCTGCGGGGGTTGTCGTTGGTGACGATCGGCACGTCGGCGAGTTCGGCGGCGGCTTCGCCCATCAGCGGCCGCTTGCCCTGGTCGCGATCGCCGCCGCAGCCGAAGATCACCAGCAGCCGCCCGGTGGTGACGGCGCGGGCCGATTCCAGCGCGCGCCTCAGTGCGTCGTCGGAGTGGGCGTAGTCGACGAGGGCGACGATCCCCTTCCCTTCGACCCTCTCCATCCGGCCGGGAACGCGGGTGACGCGCTCGATGCCGTCCTGCACGTCGCGGCGTGAGTAGCCGGCGGCGAGCGCCATCCCCGCGGCGGTGAGGATGTTGTCGAGGTTGTGGGTGCCAATCAGCGAGGACTTGATCGGCACGTCGCCGGCGGGGGTCTTCAGGGTCGCCTTGATCCCCTTGCTCGTCAGCTCGACCGCGGCAGCGGAGATCTCTCCGTTGCCGAGGCGGGAGAACTTCCACGCCATCCGCTTCGCGCCGCGCAGCTCGTTGTACAGGCGCACCGCGTAGGTGTCGTCGCCGTTGACGACGCCGACGCCGCCGGGCGAGAGGTTGTCGGTGAAGAGGCGCCGCTTCGCCTGGAAGTAGTCCTCCATGTCCTTGTGGTAGTCGAGGTGATCGCGCGAGAGGTTGGTGAAGGCGACGCCCTTGAAGGTGAGCCCGTGCACCCGGTACTGGGCGAGCGCGTGGCTCGAGACTTCCATCACCACCGTGTCGACGCCGGAGTCGACCATCTGCCGGAACATCCGGTGAAGGACGATCGGATCGGGCGTGGTGTGGGTCGTGGGCTCGGTGTGGCCGCCCCAGCGGTTGCTGATCGTGCCGAGCAGGGCGGTGGACGCTCCGCCGGCGGCGCAGATCGACTCCAGCAGCCAGGCGGTGGTGGTCTTGCCGTTGGTGCCGGTGATTCCCAGCAGCGACAGGTCCTCGGCCGGCTTCTTGTAGAAGTTGGCGGCGATCAACGCGAGCGCCTTGCGGGCGGAGGTGACCCGGAAGACCGGCACCTTGACCTCAGGGACGTCGCGCTCGGAGACGACCGCGAGGGCGCCGCGGCTGACAGCCTCGGCGGCGAACAGCGAGCCGTCGGACTTGACCCCCGGAAGCGCGATGAAGACGTCGCCCGCCTTCACCTGGCGCGAGTCGTGAGAGAGGCCGGTGACCTCTCCTTTGTGTTTCGGGGCTGCGGGAGGCTCGGTACCGACGCCTGCGAGGAGCTCGTTGAGCTTCATGGTGTGTCTTCCCAGCCGCGCGTTGGCGGCCTTTAGCGAGGTGTATTCGGCAAGGCGCCTGCCAGCTCCAACGTCACGCGAGTGCCCCTTTCGACAAGACTTCCGCCAGCCGGCTGCTGGGTGCTGACGCGGCCGCTGCCAGCCAGCCGCGGTTCGAGGGCGACCGCCAACAGTTGAGCGACGGCCTCCCGTCCTACTTTGCCGGTGAGATCCGGCACGCGGACCGACCCCGGAGGGGCGTCGAGCTCTTCGATCGCGGCGACGACGGGGTTCGGCGCCAACCTGGCGCCCTTGGCCTCGGCGAGGGGGACCTGCCTGGGCGCGGGTTTCTCCGGCAGCGGAGCGCGCGACGCCTTGACCGACAGGTAGGGCATCGCGGCGGTGGCGATCTCCTTGAAGGCGGGAGCGGCGACCAGCCCGCCGTAGATGTCGGTCTTCGGCTCGTCGATGACGACGAGGATGACGAGCCGGGGATCCTCGGCGGGGACGACGCCGATGAACGAGGCGACGTGCTTGTCGGAGTAGCCGCGCGCCACCGGATCAACCTTCTGGGCGGTGCCGGTCTTCCCGGCGACCCGGTACTCGTCCATGCGGGCGCGGGGGGCGGTGCCGTCCTTCTCGACGACGGTCTCGAGCATCGTCAGCACCTTGCGCGCGGTCACCGCCGAGACGACGCGCCGCAGGGCGATCGGCGCGTTGTCGATCAGGGTGACGCCGTCGGGGTCGACGACCTTCTGCACCAGGTAGGGCTTCATCATCACCCCGCTGTTGGCGAGCGCGCCGTAGGCGGCGGCGATCTGCACCGCGGTGGCGGTGAGCCCCTGGCCGAAGGACTCGGTGGCCAGCGTCACTTCCGCGCGCGGGTATGGGACGACGCCCCTGCCCTCGCCCGGGAGCCCCAGGCCCAGGCGCTCGCCGAAGCCGAAGCGGGCATAGTAGTCGACGAGCCGATCGCGCCCGAGCGCCTGGCCGATCTTCGCGGCGCCGATGTTCGAGCTGACCTGGAGCACGTGCTGGAGATCGAGCTTCGGCGAGCCGTCCTGCTCGTGCGGGTGGGTGTCGTGAATTACGTTCTTGCCGATGCGCCATGCGCCCCGCTCGCAGTCGAACCGGGTGGACTCGTTGACGACCTTCTCCTCGAGCGCGGCGGCGGCGACGAACGCCTTGAAGGTCGAGCCCGGCTCGAAGGCGTCGGTGACGGCGCGGTTGCGCAGCGCGGCCTTCGAGGTCTCGGCGGGAGAGTTGGGGTTGAAGCGGGGGTAGTTGGCGACCGCGAGGAGCTCGCCGGTCTTCGGGTCGAGGATGACGGCGGTGCCGGCGGGGGCCTTCGAGTCCTCGACGGCCTTGGTCAGCGCCTTCTCCGCGACATATTGGAGGTGACGGTCGAGGGTCAGTGTCACCGCGGTGCCCTGGCGAGAAGAAGGGTCCTCGACGCTGCTGGTGACGAGCTTGCGGCCGCGGGCATCGCGAAAGCCGGCCTGGGTGGCGACGTCACCGGACAGCTCGTCTTCGAAGGCGAGCTCGAGGCCGTCGAGACCGT
>JAYVRT010000630.1:0-4824 GCA_043776025.1 Archangiaceae bacterium
CACGGGGATCGACAGCGCCTCGAGCGGGTTCGGCGCGGGCATGTACTGCCGGTAGCCCAGGGTGAGCCCCGGCGGAACCAGGTCGAGGACCTTGAGCTCATCGCGGTCGGTGGACGTGATGAAGATCCGATCGCCGACGAGCGCCAGATCGTGGGTACCGACGAGCTTGGCCGCGTTGGACACCGGCGTCTGTGAGCAGCTGACGGTGAAGATCGTGACCAACCAGAACAGTCGCTTCACGGTCAGGTTCCCCCGTCGCACGTCTGAGGAGAGGTGTCGTTGGCGCTGCGGGTGATGCAAAGCTGGTTGCGGCCGAGGAACGCGACGATCTGCGCCGTCTTCGGATCAGCGAGCTTCGGCACGTCGATCACCGCGATCCGCCCGTCGGTGAAGTTGCTGACGTACAGCCGCGCTCCGGTGCCGGGCCCGGCCGCGGTGTTCTTCAGATCGACGGCGATCGCGTAGGGCTGCAGCCCGACGCCGGAGATCTGCGCCACCAGGTCGCCGACGTCATCGTCGTAGAAGGCGAGCACGCCAGCGGTGGAGCAGGCGATCGCCACCAGGTCGCTGCGGCCCGGACGCGGAATCACGGTCACCAGGTCGGCACCCTCAGGGAGCGCGACCGCGTGCTCGACATAGAGGCCGGGGGCGGTGGTGTCCTTGTTGAAGACGCTGGCGACGATCAGCGCTTCGGGAGAACGGCTGGCGAAGTAGACCCGGCGCTCGTCGGTGGAGACCGCGACGCCGCGCCCTTCGAAGACGGTGTACATCGACTCCAGGCCCGGGTTGAAGATCGGCGGCGCGAAGCCGGCGCCGGCGTCCACGGTGTCGATCATCCGGATCAAGAAGGCAGGGGTGTTGGCGAGGTAGATGCGGCCGGTGGCGTAGGCGTAGCGGCTGCCGAGCGCGACGGAGCTGGTCGCTCCCGGGCCGACGCTGACGAAGCTCTCGGCGGTGACCCGGGGGTCGAAGCCGTTGACGCGCACCATGTAGCCGACGGCATTGAGCAGACTGCCTCGGGGGCTGTCGGCCTGAGAGAGCGCGGTGACCCAGACCTGGCCGTCGGCGCGGACGCCGATGCCGATCGGCGACGCGGCGCGCGGGATCCCGGTGGCGGTCTGATCGAGCGCGGTCAGTGACTGGCCCGTGGGGGTGCAGTCCACCGGGCCGGCGTCGGCCGGGTCGAAGTACGGCGCGCCGGCGTCGGGCACGTTGGGGACGACGCAGTTGAGCTGCTGCGGATCGCTGGCATTCTTCGGCGTCGGAGCATCGATCGCGTAGAAGCGGTTCAGCTCGGACCGGGTGGGGACGAACAGCCGCACGCCGCCATCGGTCTTCAGCAGCCCCAGCTCGCCGCCGAAGTCCGCGATCTGCGCGCTGGCGCCCCGGGTCAGCTTCAGAGTCTGCAGCTGCAGCGGCCCCGCCGCCGACTGTGGCGCGAGAAACGCGGGCAGGCCGACCTTGCTCAGATCCACCGCCACCACCGAGCCGCGATCGAACCGGCGATCGAAGTTGCCGTTGACGACGAAGAGCGTCCCGTCGGTGTTGGCGGCGAACGTCGAGTCGACGTGGGCCAGGCCCGTGGGGAAGTAGAACTGGTTGGGGTAGCCCGGGTTTCCCGGCGGCGACGGGCTGGGGGGCTTGGGGGCCGGGCAGCCACAGAGCACCGCCGCCAGGGTAAATGAAGTGAACCAACGCATGGTTGAGGGCGGGGCCTGTAGCAGAGTTACGAACAGGCGGCGTTCAGATTTCACCCTGAAGTTGGCTGAAGTCGGCCACCCGGTTGAACAGCCCGGCGACCTCCATCAGCAGCCGGACCCGGTTGTTCTTCAGGGCCACGTCGTCGGCGATCACCATCACCGCGTCGAAGAAGGCGGCGACGGTCGGCTGGAGCGTGGCCATCGCGCCCAGCGCGGTGGGGTAGTCGTCCTTCGCCACCGCGGCGGCGACCTTGCCTTTGACCGCCTCGAGCGCGGCGTGGAGCGCCTTCTCCGCGGCCTCGACGAGCTTGCCCGGGTCGACCGGCCCGGGGGGCACGTCCTTCGCCTGCTTGGCGACGATGTTGGCGACGCGCTTGAAGGTGGCAGCGAGCGGAGCGAAGTCCGGGCCCCCTACCCGCTTGGCGAGCGCGTCGAGCCGCAGCTTCGCGGAGACGAGATCGTCGAAGCTGGCGGCGAGCACGGCGTTGACCACGTCGGCGCGGGCGGCGTCGGCCCACAATGACTCGAGCCGCTTGCCGAAGAACTCGAGCAGCTGGCCCTTGAGCGGCGGCTCGCCCGCCTTGGCCTTCACTTCCTTCAGCCGAGGCTCGAGCGTCTCCAGCGCCTTGTCGATCGCCGCCGACAACGAGTACCGGTAGCCCTTGCCCACGGTGAGGTTGACGATCGCGATCGACGCGCGCCGCAGGCCAAAGCCGTCGGCTGCTCCGGTCGGCTTCTTCCCCACGCCGAACAGGCCGCACAGCGAGTCGAGCCGGTCGGCGATGCCGATCAGCGCTCCCGCGTCCTGGGTCGGCAGCGCGTCGGTGGCTCCCCGAGGCAGGTAGTGCTCGGAGATCGCCAGGGCGACCTCTTTGGGCTCACCGCTGGCGAGCGCGTACTCGCGGCCCATCACGCCCTGCAGCTCGGGGAACTCGCCGACCATGCCGGTCTCGAGGTCCGCCTTCGCCAGGGTCGCGGCGCGCTCGATCGTGCCGAGCTCGGACTGCTTGCCGGTGGCGTTGGCAAGCCAGAGTGCCACGGTGCGGAAGCGGTCCACCTTCTCGGTGTAGCTGCCCAGCGGGCCGAAGAAGGTGCGGCGCTCGAGCTTCGGCACCCACTCCACCAACGGCTTGCGGCGGTCCTCGTCGAAGAAGAACCGGCCGTCGGAGAGGCGGGCGCGCAGCACCCGTTCGTAGCCGCGCACCGAGAGCCGCTCGTCCTTGACCGGGGTGTTGGAGACCGCGATGAACTTCGGCAACAGCTTCCCGCTGGCGTCGAGCAGCGAGAAGTAGCGCTGGTGGCTCTTCATCTCCTGCACCAACACCTCGGGAGGCAGATCGAGGTGCTTGGCGTCGAAGGTGCCGACCACCGGAGCGGGCAGCTCGACGAGGTTCGTCACCTGATCGACGAGCGCGTCGTCTTCGAGCAGCTTCCCCCCCGCCGTCGCCGCCGCGGCGCGGACCCGATCGATCACCATCGCCCGGCGCTTGCCGAGGTCGGCGATCACCGAGGCCTTCTCCAGCGCGGCCTCGTAATCGGCCGGCTTGGCGAGCTCGATCCACGCCGGAGCGAGGAAGCGGTGGCCGCGGGTGCGCCGGCCGGACTTCACGTCGGCGAAGATCACCGGCACCACCTCGCTGCCGAGCAGCGCGACGATCCAGTGCAGCGGACGGCCGTAGGCGAGGCTGACGTCGCCCCACCGCATCGACTTGGCGAACTTGATCCCGTGCACCGCCTGGTTGAGCACCTCGCCGAGGATCTCTCCCGCGCGCTTGCCCTTCTCTTCGACCTGCATCCCGAAGTACTCGCCCTTGGGCGTCTGGATCTTCTTGAGCTGATCGACACTGACCTTGAGGCCCGCGGCGAAGCCTTCGGCGGCCTTGGTGAACTTCCCTTCCTTGAAGCCGGCGCTGACGGAAGGGCCCAGCGCCTCCTTCGAGACGTCTTCCCCCGCATCGGCGACGTCTTTGACGAGGATCGCCAGCCGGCGCGGAGTCCCAAACCGACGCACCTCACCGTGCTTGAGCCGCGCGGCGGCGAGGCCTTCGGTGATCGTCTTCGTCAGATCGTCGAGCGCGGGGGTGAGGAACGACGCGGGGAGCTCTTCGCTGCCCAGTTCGAGGAGGAGATCAGCGGGCATCGGCGGCCCCCTTCTTTTCCTTCGGCTGGAAGCTCACCGTCTTCCAGTGATCGCTGGCCGGCTTTCCCTCGAGCAGCGCCGGCTGTTCGCCGATGGCCCAGGCGGTCTTGCACAGCGGGTAGCCGAGCTTCTCGCGCATCTTCAGGTACCCCTCGGCGCAGAGCCGGGCGTTGTCGCGGACCTTGCCGATGTACTGGGCGCGCTCGGTGGTGGAGATCGCGCCCCGGGCGTCGAGCAGGTTGAAGGTGTGGCTGCACTTGAGCGCGTAGTCGTAGGCGGGCAACGGCAGCGCGCACTCGACGATCAGCCGCTTGCACTCCTTCTCGTAGCTCTCGAAGAGCGCGAAGAGCTGTTCCTTGTTCGACTCGTGGAGCGCGTACTTCGACATCTCGACTTCGTTGGCGTGGAAGATCTCGCCGTACTTCACGCCCTTGACCCACTCGATGTCGTAGAGGCTGTCGACGCCCTGCAGGTACATGCAGATCCGCTCGAGCCCGTAGGTCAGCTCCGCCGCGACCGGCTTGCACTCGAAGCCGCCGGCCTGCTGGAAGTACGTGAACTGGGTGATCTCCATCCCGTCGCACCACACCTCCCAGCCGAGGCCCCAGGCGCCGAGCGTCGGGCTCTCCCAGTCGTCTTCGATGAAGCGCACGTCGTGCTCGAGGGGCTTCGTACCAATCGCCTCGAGTGACTCCAGGTACAGGTCTTGAATGTTGATCGGGCTCGGCTTCAGGATCACCTGGAACTGATCGAACTGCTGCAAGCGATTCGGGTTGTCACCGTAACGGCCGTCGGTCGGACGACGAGACGGCTCGACGTAGGCCGCATTCCACGGTTCGGGGCCTAGCGCACGCAGGAAGGTGGCCGGGTTGTAAGTGCCCGCGCCGACCTCGGAGTTGTACGGCTGAACAATGAGGCAGCCGCGCTCGGCCCAGAAGCGCTGCAGGGTCAGAATGATGTCCTGGAAGTACATGGCGGGCCGGA
>JAYVRT010000631.1:0-4822 GCA_043776025.1 Archangiaceae bacterium
GACAGGACTGCGCCCACGGCGGCTGCCCCGGCGGCTACACCTGCCGCTCGCTCGCGCTCGACGCCGGCACCGTGGTCCGCCAGTGCGTCTCCGACACCGGCAGCTGTGTCTGCTCCCAGGTGAGCGTGGGGCTCAAGCGCAGCTGCTCCAACAAGGCGCCGCTGGGCACCTGCTTCGGGTTCGAGACCTGTCAGAGCAACCTCGTCTTCGGCGGCTGCGACGCGCGGATCGCCTCGAAGGAGATCTGCAACGGCATCGACGACGACTGCAACGGGCTCACCGATCAGGCCGACCCAGGGCTCGATCACTCCGGCATCGCCGGCTTTCCCAACTGCAAGAAAGGCGTCAGCTGCACCGGCCTCACCTACTGCGGCGCGCAGCCCGACGGCGGCGCGTCGTTTCAATGCAGCGCGCCCGACCCCTCGCCCGAGACCTGCAACGGCGTCGACGACGACTGCAATGGCGTGGTCGACGACGGCTTGCGCGACGCTGACGGCGGCTACCCCAGCGCCCGCGCCTGCGGCGAGTGCAGCAACGACTGCTTTGTCACCTTGAAGAACCTCGCGCTCGACGCCGGGGCGGGCGCCGCCACCTGCGACAACCTGCCGGCGGGTCGGACCTGCGTTCCGCACCTGTGTGCCAAGGGCTTCTACCCCTCGCCGCTGGCAGCCCCGCGCAATTGCGCTCCGGCGATCACGTCTCAGTGCCGCCCCTGCACCACCGCCGAAGACTGCGTCGTCCCCGGCGACTCGTGCGTCGGTGTCGGCAACGACCCCGGCACGGCCTGCGCCCAGTCCTGCGACCCGGCTTCTCCCTACCTCGGCTGCAACGGGCTCGTCGGCCAGCGCGACTGCTGCCCCGCGGACAGCCTCTGCCAGAGCGTCAGCGGGAAGAAGCTCTGCGTGCCCACCAACAACTCCTGCGTCTGCACCCCCGGCGGCACCGGCTTCACCCGCAGCTGCTTCAAGACCGCGGGCACCGCCACCTGCGTCGGCAAGCAAACCTGCCAGAGCAACGGCCTGTTCGACGCCTGCGACACCTCGGCGACGACGGTGGAGCTGTGCGACGGCACCGACAACGACTGCAACGGGATCATCGACGACGGCCTGATCAACACCCAGGGAACCGGCACCTGGGACACCGACGCCCACTGCGGCAGCTGCTCCACCGACTGCCGCGCGCGCTACAGCCCGACGATCCAGCACGCGATTGGCGGCTGCCGCGCCGACGGCGGGAGCCCGGGCTGTAAGATCGTCGCCTGCACCAGCCAGTCGGTCGCCGGCGGAGCGCTGTGCCGGCTCGACTCCGAGTGCCCCACCGGCAAGGCCTGCAGCCCAATCTTCCACCAGTGCGTCAACCCCTGCGTCGCGCCGAGCGGCTGCCAGTCAGGCGAGTCCTGCACCGGCGGCTTGTGCGGGAAGACCTGCTCCACCGACGCCGAGTGCACCAGCCTCAACGGCGGGCCGTCGCACTGCGCCGGCAGCACCTGCGTCATCGACTTCGCGTTCCAGAACGCGGACCTCGAGGAGTCCAACGGCTGCGAGTGCGCCGCCGCCGCCGGGGTGGTCGACGAGCCCGACACCTTCCCCAACTACCCCACGGTCGGCCTGCCCTACGTCGATCGCAACTGCGACAACGTCGACGGCACCGAGGCGACGTCGATCTTCGTCTGGTCGCAGTCGGCCCAGAGCCTCGGCACGCGGGCGCACCCTTTCCAGACGATCCGCCAGGCGCTCGCCGCGTTCAGCCCCGGCTTCCACACCGCGATCCTCGTCGCCCAGGGGACCTACGTCGAGCAGGTGGTGATGATCAGCGGGATCTCGATTCACGGCGGGTACTCGAGCGACTTTTCCCGCCACGACGTCACGTCCTTCCCCACCTTCATCGAGGCGCCCGAGCCCGATTGGTCCCAGCCGTCGGCCCGGCGGGGCGCGGTCAACGCGGAGAACGTCACTGGGCGCGCGGTGCTCGCCGGCTTCACCATCCGCGGCTACGACGTCACCTCAAGGCCAGTCGCGGGCCAGTCGGCGCGCAACAGCTACGCGCTCTACGTCAAGAACTCGCCGGCGCTGGAGATCCGAAACAACCACGTCGTCGCGGGCCGCGGAGGCGACGCGATCGCCGCCACGCCCGGCGTCGCCGGAGCCTCGGGCGCCGCCGGCGTCGACGGGCTCAACGCGAAGGAGTGCATCACCCCCCTGTGCACCAGCGAGACCCAGGCCGGTGGCCTTGGCGGCGTCAACCCCAGCTGCGCCAGCGGAACCCAGGGCAACCGCGGCGCGGGCGTCGACCCGACGATGGATCCCCAGCCGTTCGGCGGCGGCAACGGCGACGGGCCGGGCGGCAGCAACGCTACCTACGAGCACTCCGACCCTTCGCAGTTCTCGCTGTGCAAGTACGACTGCACCGTGCCCCAGAACGGCCTCAACGGCGGCCCGGCGGACAACGCCAGCAGCGGCGTCAACGCGCCCGGCGGCCCCGGCTGCTCGGCTGCGATCGGCGCGATCATCGGCGACGAGTGGGTCGCCGGGCGAGGCTTCGGCGGCGCCGCCGGCAGCACCCCGGGTCGCGGAGGAGGAGGCGGCGGCGGCGGCGGCTGCGTCCGCAACAACAACCTCGCCAGCTGCTCCATCGGCAACCGCGTCGGAGACCTCGGAGCGACCGGCGGCGGAGGCGGCGCCGGCGGCTGCGCGGGGACCTCGGGAGGAGGAGGTGGTGGCGGCGGCGGCTCGTTCGCGATCTTCATCTCGGGCGCGCTCCCTGTCATTCAGGGGAACGTGATCGACCTCGGCTTCGGAGGCTTCGGAGGAGGCGGCGGCGCCGGCGGCTACGGCGGCCTCGGCGGCCAGGGCGGACGCGGCGGGGTCAACACCACCGCGGCGTGGTGCGCGGGCCTCGGCGGCCCCGGCGGACGCGGCGGCACCGGTGGCGCGGGCGGCGGCGGTGGCGGTGGCTGCGGCGGGCTCGTCGCGGGAATCGCCGGCCCTGGCGTCGCGACCGGCAACTACCCGAGCAAGAACACCGTCGCCGCGGCGCCGATCAACGCCTCCGGCGCCGGCGGCACCGCGGGCGCGTCTCCCGCGGGGAACATGTTCTCTGGCACCGCCGGGTCCCCCGGCCCGGTGCAGACGGTGGCGAGCTTCTGACCATGGCCCGCTTCGATCTCCGCCCGGTGTTGTTGCTGCTCGCGCTCCTCGGTGGATGTGGGCGTACCCAGCCGTTCCACATCGCCCAGCCCTGCGTCTTCGACTCCGAGTGCCCCGTCGGGCTGCGCTGCGTCGATCAGGTCTGCCGGGTGCTCGACGAAGACGGCGGCCGGTTCCGCGGAGGGAAGCGCTTCGGTGAGACGTGCGGCATCGGCAAGGAGTGCGAGTCGAACGTCTGCGTCGGCGGGCCGAGCGGTCAGTTCTGCACCCGCCTGTGTGGCGCACCGGGCAACACCTGCCCAGACAGCTACCTCTGCAAGGACGCCTTCAGCATCGATTTCTTCGGCGACGCGGGCGCTCCGGTGGGAATCCGCAACAGCCTCTGCACCGTCGCCCAGCCGCTGCTGTGCCAGGACTGCAAGAGGGACCTCGACTGCGGAGCCTCCGGCGGAGACCGCTGCCTCGCCCTCGACGGCGGCAGCTTCTGCGGCCGCGACTGCACCTACGATCCCTGCCCGCCGCTCTACGCCTGCACTTCGATCGCCGGGGCGAAGCAGTGCGTGCCCCAGGGCAAGACCTGCGACTGCATCGCCGAGACGCTCGGCCTGAAGAAGTCCTGCCGCGGGTCGGCGAACGCGTTCGGCGCCTGCCTCGGCAGTCAGATCTGCCAGGGCGACGGCGGCTTCACGAACTGCAGCTCGCCCCCCGCGCTCAAGGAGACCTGCAACGGCGTCGACGACGACTGCAACGGGAAGATCGACGACCTCGCGCCGTCGACCTGCACCAAGACGTTCAACGGGCGCACCTGCACCGGGCCCGAGCGGTGCCTTTCGACCGCCGGCCTCGTCTGCGCCGCCTCCGAGCCCGGGCCCGAGGTCTGCAACTATCAGGACGACGACTGCAACGGCGTCGTCGACGACGGCTTCCAGGACGGCGGCGTCTACTTGCGCAACGACAACTGCGGCACATGTCAGAACGACTGCAGCAAGATTCTCCATGCCACCGCCGCGGCCTGCGTCCCCGGCGGCGCCGTCCCCAGCTGCGAGGTGACCGCCTGCGAGCCGGGCTTCTTCCCCTGGCCGCTTACCCGCGCCACCCAGTGCCTCGCGGTGCTCGACACCCTCTGCCGTCCGTGTGGCAAGGACGCCGACTGCCTCGGGGCGGGTGCGCAGTGCATCACGCTCGACGGGGTGAAGGTCTGCGGCAAGTCGTGCGTGGGCGGCTGCCCGGCGGGCTACTCGTGCTCCGGCCCGTCGGGCCAGTGCGTCCCGCTCACCGGCACCTGCACCTGCACCAGCAAGACGCTCGGCGCTACGCGGTCCTGCAGCGTCTCGGTCTGCAAAGGCTTCGAGAAATGCCAGGTGCCCGGGCCGGTGTGGAGCGCCTGTGACGTCAGCTCCTTCAACCCCGAGATCTGCGACGGCAAGGACAACAACTGCGACAACCAGGTCGACGAGGGCTTCCGCAACCCCGTCACCGGTCGGTACGACACCGCGCAGCACTGCGGGTTCTGCAACAACGACTGCACCAAGTACTTCTCTCCAGCGCTGCAGCACACCACCGGCGTCTGCGACACCGCGCCGACGATGCCGGTGTGCACCCGCGGGCCGTGCCTCACCGAGACGATCGGCGCCACTACCTTCGAGTGGGTCGACGTCGACGGCCAGCAGATGAAC
>JAYVRT010000632.1:0-4822 GCA_043776025.1 Archangiaceae bacterium
CTCGAACGCGCCGTAGGTCTCCACCGTGCACTCCTTGCCCCAGTGACGCGGCGGCACACCGGTGGAGTCGGACACCATGAAGTCGGCGTGCTTGACCAGGTACGTGCGGATGGTGCTGAAGTTTTCGTTCCACAGCAGGTAGCTGGCGGCCTTGGTCATCACCGTCACCCGGCCCTTGGCCTCGAGGTGCTTGAGCAGCCCGGCGGGGATCGCCTCGTTGGCGAGGTTGGCCGCGATGTGCCGGTGAACGCGGCGGGGGGCGTCGAGCTGGCCCTTCGGGACGAACTGGATCTCGACGTTGGCGAATGCGGGCGAGAAGTCGGGCGACTTCCAGGTCTCCTTCAGGCGCCCCGCCGACTGTCCCTCGAGCGCGGTGATCTCCGCCGGGGTGAAGTAGTGCAGGGCGCCGTCGTCCTCGATCCGGAAGTAGCGCGCGGAGACGGGCACGTAGCCGAACAGCGCCAGGCCCATCAGGTGAATCGACAGCTGCCCGGGCAGCTCGCCGCGCTGGGTCTTCGAGAGGTTGACGCTCTTCGAGTCGTTGGAGACCAGGGTGGTGCCGCTCGCCTCGGAGATCCCCTTGAGGCTCTGCTCCAGCGCCTTCTTGTCGGTGAGCGTCCTCAGCCGCCGGGGATCGCCCGCCAGCTCGA
The DNA here is from genome assembly GCA_043776025.1 of Archangiaceae bacterium. Classification (GTDB taxonomy): domain Bacteria; phylum Myxococcota; class Myxococcia; order Myxococcales; family Myxococcaceae; genus JAYVRT01. The sequence continues at coordinate 651 of JAYVRT010000632.1, forward strand.
GCGAGAGGGTGGTGATCACCTTCGCCTCGGGGAAGGCCGCGAGCGCCATCATCAGGTCGCCGCCGCCGAAGGGGTAGACCAGCTCGGGCGGCAGCTGCTTCGGCTCGAGCGCGGTGATGAACTCGGTCGCGTGGGTGCCCCAGTGCTCCTGGAAACGGGTGAAGCGCTCCCGCTGCTTCTTGCAGTAGGCCTCGACCGTCGCCGCGTCGATGTTGGAGGGCAGCGTGCCTTCCTGGCAGGTAACCACCTGGAAGAGCAGCTTCACCTCGTCGCTCAGCTCCGCCGGAGCGGACGCTGAGGCAGCGGCGGGGACAGCGGCAGGGGCGGGAGTTCCCGCATCGGTCAGACGGAGCAGGGCGGCGACGAGCAGAGCGGGAGTGGGCATTTTCTAGCGCGGGAGAATCGTCGACTCGCTGACGCGCAGCAACGGATCGCCGAGAAACTCGAGCGTCAACACCCCGCCCACCTTCACGATCGTCCCCGGTTGAATCGGCGCCTCGCCGCCCTTGGCGACCGGCTTGCCGTCCACCTCGGTCAGCGCCTCCGACACCGGGCGAAGCACGAAGCCGCTCGAGCGCCGCTTGAGCTCGAAGTGCCAGCGGCTGATCCGGTTGGTGTCCGCCGGGTCCGTCACCTGGAGCACCACGTCGTTGGCCGGCAGCCCGTCTTGCTCCTTGAGCCGCCCGAAGCGGATCAGGTCGTGCGAGGGCAGGGGGAGCTCGGTGCCGTCGGGGAAACGAACGCTGGCGGGGAACAGCTGAGGGTCGTGCCAGTCGAGCGCCAGCAGCTCCACCGGCTTCTCGATGCCCTTGAGCGCGGTGACCTTCAGCCGCCGGCACTTGATCCGCAGGCGCACGTCGGTGCACGCGCCGAAAGCCTCGTGGCTGAGGCGAATCTCGCCCGGGCTCGCCGAGCCAGCCACCCGCGCGCAGAAGTTCACCGAGTCCCCCGAAACGGTCGCGCCGTCGGTGAGCACCGGGCCGAAGTGGCAGCCAACCCGCACCGAGAGCCGTTCGTCGTTCGACCGGCTGTCGTTGTCGACGGCGATCTGCTGCTGCAGCTCGACCATCGCCCCCACCGCCCCGTCGACCGTGGGGAAGCAGAGGAAGGCCCCGTCGCCGGCGGTGTCCACCACCCGGCCGCCGTGAGGCGCGATCGCCCCGGTCACCAGGTCGAGGTGCCGCTGCTGCAGCTTCCGGCCGGCTTCGTCACCGAACTTCGCGAAGTAGGGTGTCGAGCCGACCACGTCGGAGAAGACCAGCCCGAGCCGCTTCTCGAACCTTCGGACCAGCGCCCTCGAGAGCGCGTCCTGAAGCCGGATGATCTCCGTCATCGTCAGCGTTTCGGGAAGAGACTCGTGATCCGCCGACATCGTTGGGCGAAGTTATACCCGAAGGTCCAACACCGCGGTCTGCTGCCTTCAAGACCGCCAACCGGTGCTAGGAGCAGCCCATGCCGGGCAGCTTCGAAGAGGCCCTCGCCCAGAACCCCGCGCCAAAGCGGCTGGGCGACGTCACACTTCGCTACGACACCTCGCTGCTGGTCGGCGACGCCGATGCCAACGCGCGGGGCCTCGTCTTCAACACGGTGATCGCCGCCGGCATCGCCTGCGGCGCGGCGACGCTCGGCGCGTTGATCGCCGGCGCCACCACCTGGGTCGTCGGCGCCACCGCGCTCGGCACCGCGGGCGCCTTCGGCCTCGCCGCGTTCCTCGATCAGCGCGCCCGCCGCCAGCGCCGCTTCGTCCTCAACTTCGGGACCACGAGCCTCCGGCTCGACTTCTCCACCCCCTTCGCCAGCCGTCCGCGGACTCTGGTGGTGCACTTCGACGGGGTCCGCGACTGCGCGCTCTACACCCAGGCCGACGGGCGCCTCGCCCTCACCGTCGACTTCGTCACCTCCGAGCACAGCGAAGAGGTGCTGCGTGAGGTCCTGGTCGCCAACATCCCCCGGGCCGACGAGGACGCCGCCTGGCGGCTGCACCGGGTGCTCACCGGCGCCTTCGGGCTGGGCGAGAAGCCGCCTACTTCGCCTTGAGCGCGGCCCACGCCTGCGCCCGCGACTTGTAGAGCGAGCCGACCTGGGCGGTGCCGCTCTCTCTCAAGATCCGGTTCACCTGCAGCTCGGCGACCGCGCTGTCCTTCACCACCCGCGCTGTCTTCCGCATTCCTTTGCCACGCGCCCAGGCGTTGAGCAGCGCGATCTGCGCCGGCAGCTCGGGCGGCATCGCCTTGAGCGCCGACTGGTCGACGAGGCAGTCCCACTCGCCGCGCCAGCCCTCGATCGCCGCCCGCACGTCTTTCTCGTACTGGGCGTAGCTCTGGGCCGTCGGCCGCTTCGGGTAGCGGACCTCGAGGATCCGGTCCTTGCCGTGGACGACGATCTCGAAGTCCGAGTCAGCCATCCTGCTTCGTCACCGCCGCGAGAGGATCCGCCGGAAGGTAGATCTGCGCCCCGCCGGCGAGGAACTCCTTCGACTTCTCCGCCATCCCCTCGGCGGCCGCCGCGCGGATCTCCTCGGTGATCTTCATCGAGCAGAAGTGCGGGCCGCACATCGAGCAGAAGTGCGCCGTCTTCGCGCCCTCGGCCGGCAGCGTCTCGTCGTGGAAGGCGCGCGCCCGCTCGGGGTCGAGCGCGAGGTTGAACTGATCCTCCCAGCGGAACTCGAAGCGCGCCTTGCTCATCGCGTTGTCCCGGTCCTGCGCGCCGGGGTGGCCCTTGGCGAGGTCGGCGGCGTGGGCGGCGATCTTGTAAGTGATCACCCCTTCCTTCACGTCGTCCCGATTGGGCAGCCCCAGGTGCTCCTTCGGCGTCACGTAGCAGAGCATCGCGGTGCCGAACCAACCGATCATCGCCGCGCCGATGCCGCTGGTGAAGTGGTCGTAGCCCGGCGCGATGTCGGTCGTCAGTGGCCCGAGCGTGTAGAACGGCGCCTCGTCGCAGTCGCGCAGCTGGCGCTCCATGTTCTCCTTGATCATCTGCATCGGCACGTGGCCGGGGCCTTCGATCATCGTCTGCACGTCGTGCTTCCAGGCGATCTGGGTCAGCTCACCGAGGGTCTTCAGCTCGGCGAACTGCGCCTCGTCGTTCGCGTCGTGAATCGAGCCGGGCCGCAGGCCATCGCCGAGCGAGTAGCTGACGTCGTAGGCCTTGAGCAGCTCGCAGATCTCCTCGAAGCGCGTGTAGAGGAAGTTCTCCCGGTGGTGGGCGAGGCACCACTTGGCCATGATGCTCCCGCCGCGGGAGACGATTCCGGTCAGCCGCTTCGCCGTCAGCGGCACGTAGGCCAGGCGGACCCCGGCGTGGATCGTGAAGTAGTCCACGCCCTGCTCGCACTGCTCGACGAGGGTGTCGCGGTACAGCTCCCACGTCAGCTCCTCGGCCTTGCCGCCCACCTTCTCCAGCGCCTGGTAAATCGGCACCGTGCCGATCGGCACTGGGCTGTTGCGCAGGATCCACTCGCGCGTCTCGTGGATGTTGGCGCCGGTCGACAGATCCATCACCGTGTCCGCGCCCCAGCGCGTCGCCCAGACCATCTTCTCCACCTCTTCCTCGATCGAAGAGGTGACCGCCGAGTTGCCGAGGTTGGCGTTGATCTTCACCAGGAAATTGCGGCCGATGATCATCGGCTCGATCTCCGGGTGGTTGATGTTCGCGGGGATGATCGCCCGCCCGCGCGCGATCTCGTCGCGCACGAACTCCGCGGTGATTTCCTTTTGGATCTTCGCCCCGAAGCCCTCGCCCGGGTGCTGCTGCGAGGAGAGCACCGCGCGCCGCTGGTTCTCGCGGATCGCGACGTACTCCATCTCGGCGGTGATCTCGCCCCGCCGCGCATAGGTCATCTGGGTGACGCTGCCCGACTTCGCCCGCCACGGGCGCTGGTGGGTGTGAAAGCGCAGCGCGTCGAGCCGCTTGTCCGAGAGCCGCGCCCGGCCGTACTCGCTGGAAAGCTGGTTCAGCTGCACCACGTCGCCGCGGGCGCTGATCCAGTCCTGACGAAGCGGGGGCAGACCCTTCCGCAGGTCGATGGTGCACCCCGGGTCGGTGTACGGGCCCGAGGTGTCGTAGACGGCCACCGGCGGGTTGGTCTCGATCCGCCCGTTGGCGTGGTGGGTGGGGGAGAGCGCGATCTCCCGCAGCGGCACCTTCAGGCCCGGGAAACGGCGGCCGAG
>JAYVRT010000633.1:0-1520 GCA_043776025.1 Archangiaceae bacterium
TGCCCGTGTCTTACCTAACGGCCGAGGGAGGGGGGCAACGATATTTTTCAGGCAGTTGCGCGGCGCGTCGGGTGCAGCAACTCCACCGCATGCGCCAAGCCGCAGCGGCGACGCCGAAGAAACGCATTGGCCGGTCCGAGGTCGAGGCTCGACGAAGCGATCGGGCCGGATCGCCGCAGGCAGTCCAGCAGGGGTGCGCCGCGAGTCAGGCGACGGGAGCGCTCACCTGTTCGGTGCGCTAGGTGTTCTTGCCGATGTTGAAGCTGAGGCTGACCGTCGCCGTCTCGCCGTCGTAGTTCTTGAACGGCCACTTCTGCAGCTCTTTGAGCAGGCACTCCGGCACCGGGCCCGACTTGTAGTCCGGATGATCCACCCAGACCTTGGTCACCTTCCCGTTGTTGCCGATGGCGAACTCGATCGGGATCTTCTGCATCACGCCCGGCTTGTTGATCGCCAGCAAGCAGGGGAACAGGGTCCGCTTGTGGGCGTTGACGACGGTGTTGATCGTCGACTGGTCAAACTTGCCCATCTGCATCCCATCGGGATCGTCCTTCTCGTCGTTCATCTTCGGCTGCTTCGGGACGTTCTTGGGCGTGTTCGGGCTGGTCTCCGGCCGTTCGCGCGCCGCCACCACGGTCGGCGGCTTCTTGACCGGGGTGCCGCCCAGTCCCGGGTACTCGACCAGCTCTTCGTCGGTCACCGACTTCTTCGCGCGGGTGATCGTCGGAGCGTCGACGGAGATCAGGTCGTCCATCGCCGCGCCGGGGGTGTGGACGGCGAGGTAGCTGCCGGTGAGGACGACGGCGCCGCCGATGCTCAGCAGCACGCCCGCGGTGATCGCGATCGCCACGTTGCGCTTCTTCTTGCTCGCCGCATTGGTGGTGCGCTCGACGTGATCGACCCGCTTCTTCGCGTCGGCCTTGGCGAGGTGAACCTTGAAGAGGTCGATCTCGGCGAGCCGCTGAAACCGGCCGCTGCCCATCGCCTGGACCTCGCTCTTGGCGTCCAGATCGTGGGCGTAGATCTTCTCGATGATCTTCGGGGCCGGAACAGGCCCTAGGATCAGCTCACCCTGTCGGAACAGCCAGCTGGTGTCGTTCGGCCCCACTTCATGTCCTCCGGAATCACCGCGCTCTGGTGTTGGTATCACGGCGGACCATTCCGCGGCTACCAGTCGCAGACCGTCGGCCCGACCGTGCAGGGCGTCTTGACACAAGCGCTCCGGGCAGCCGGTGTCTCGCGCGGCCCCTGCGCCGCGAGCCGAACCGATCTCGGGGTGCACGCGCGGATGCAGGTCGTCAGCCTTCGGATCAGCGACGAGCTCCCGATCGAGGAGCTCATCCCCCGCTTGAAGTTGCCGCCAGGCGTGGGGGTGGCGCTGGCCCGCGAGGCGCCGACGAAGTTCCATGCCCAGTGGCGGGCCGCGGGAAAGGAGTACCGCTACCGGCTGCTGCTGCAGGACGACCCTGCCTGGAACCCGTACGCCTGGCGGGTCGACGTCGATCCGCGACGGGTCGAGC
>JAYVRT010000634.1:0-1520 GCA_043776025.1 Archangiaceae bacterium
GCGCTCACGATCATCTCCGGGGTCTGGTGCAGCCCGGTGTAGATAACCTCCATCCCCGCGTCGCGCAGGGCGCGGGCGATGATCTTCGCGCCCCGGTCGTGGCCGTCGAGGCCGGGCTTCGCCACCAGGATCCGCAGCTTCCGTTCACCCACGTTGCGCTCCCACGATCAGGTCCGCCGATTCACCCGAGAGCGGGCTGGCGTCGAGCCCTCCATGCACGAAAACCACCCGAAAACCAACCGCTTCCAGCATGGAGACGAGCTCGTCCCAAAAATAGTATCGGATGAAGTACTCGGCGGCCATCACCCGGCCGTCCTGCAGCGTCAGCGTCCGGCGGCCCTCGTCGCGGCCGAGCACCGGGTTGAACCGCACCCGCTCGACCAGCCGCGAGCCGTCGGGCAGCTCGCCGTCGTAGTCCGATTCGGGGTCGGCGGCGATCCGCTCCCGGGGGATCGTGTGGAAGATCAGCAGGCCCCCCGCGCGCACCAGCTCGGAGAGCCGGGCGAAGATCGCCTCGATCTGGGCGTCCTCGAAGGTGAAGATCGAGTTGTACCAGGCCCAGGCCGCGGCGAACGCCCCGTGCCGCAGCGGCGGCGCAAAGAAGTCCCCTCGCACCACGGGCGCCGTCCCCCGCGCCTCGCCCAGCGAGAGCTGATCTTTGTCCATCCCGACGATCTGCCGCTTGAGCCGCGCACCCAGGCCCAGGTGCCGGCCGTGACCGCAGCCGAAGTCGAGCAGCGGGCCGGGCAGCGACACCTGGGCCAGCCGCTGCTCGAGGTAGTCGAGCTCGGACTGGGTCACCTCGCTCTTGAGGAACGGGCGGGTGCTGCGCAGGTAGAGCTCGCCGAAGAACGGGCCCACGCCTTCAGGCCTCGTCGATCTCGTCGAGATCGTCTTCGTCGTCGTCGCGCCGCGCCGCCCGGGAGTCGATCGCCACGTCGGCGCCGTGGAAGTCGACGACGCAACCCGGAGGCAAGGCGAGGTACTTGAGGATCTGCGGTAGCCGGTGGGCAAGCACACTCAACGCCAGGGGGCCCAGCTCGTGCGAGGCGTGCTTCTTCTGGCAGGTGAAGGCCCAGCCGCTGTCCTTCTGTGACTCGGGCTCGTGCCGTACCCCCTTCAGTCCGTCGTGCCCTCCGGCGCAGGCGCAGGCCAGCGCGAGGGTCGACTGGTGCGGCGCTTCGCCGGTGAGGTTCTCCGTCTCGAGGATCACCCGCTGCTCGAGCGCGCGGCGCAGCGTGCTCGACAGATCCGCGATCGCCTCGTTGCGCGCGTTGGCGTAGGTGAAGACCTGCACCACCCCGACGCCGGGGAAGTGCGTCACCGGCAACAGCTTCTGAATCACCGGGGGATGCCACCCGCGAAACGGGCCCCCGACGCCGGCCCCTTCGAGCGCGCGGAAGACCACCCGGTCGAACCCGTAGGCCATCGTTTGATCGTGATCCACCCGGCGCCCCTGCCCCATCGCCCAATCGGCGAGGTGGGCGCAGAAGAGCGCGGCGTCCTCCATCAGATCGCGT
>JAYVRT010000635.1:0-4818 GCA_043776025.1 Archangiaceae bacterium
CAACCCGACGCGGGTCGAGCTCCACCTGCAGGAAGGAGAGCCCGGCTTCAACCCCAAGGTGAATCAGCTGATGACGCTGATGAAGTACGCGACCGGGGAGCTGATCGCGATCACCGACGCCAACGTCCGCGTGCACTCCACCATCCTGCGGGAGCACGCGTCGCTGATTACGCCCGACGGGTTCGCCCTGAGCACCAACCTCTTCTGTGGCGAAGGCGAGGACACCATCGGCAGCGCGCTCGACAACATGGTGGTCAATCGGTTCGACGCGCCCAGCTGCGCCACCGGCGAAGAGCTGCTCGACCTCAACCAGATCGTCGGCAAGTCGATGGCGGTGAAGCGCGAGGTGCTGCTCGAGCTCGGCGGCTGGGAGCCGCTCAAGGACTACCTCGCCGAGGACCAGGGGTTCGGCCAGAAGGTGTTCAACTCCGGGCGCAAGACGCGGCTGTGCCCGACCCCGGTGTTGAACGTGCAGCGCTCGCAGCTGGTCTCGCAGGCGTGGAGCCGGCATTCCCGCTGGGCGATGATCCGCTGGCTCGTCTTCCCGGGGATGATCCTCGAGCCGCTGATCAACCCCACGCCCGCGGCGCTCGGCTTCGCGCTGGTGTCGAACTCGGCCTTCGGGTGGGGCGTGCTTGCCGCCACCTGCGCGGTGTCCATCGTGATCACCCAGCTGTCGACGGTGCTGCAGCGCGGCCGGCCATTCGCGCTCCGGTGGGTGCCGTTGATCCCCCTGTGCGACCTGATGTTCCTGGTGATCTTCTTCCGGGCGATCTTCCTCCGCCGGGTCAGCTGGCGCGGCAACGATCTCGAGGTGAGCCGTCTGACCGCGATCCGCCCGGTGAAGAAGGGCGCGGTCGCCCGCCACGAAGTCGGCGTCAGACCAGACTGAGCCCGACCGGGAGCGTATCTCCCAGGGCGCGCGCCTCGTCCGCCGCGCTCAAGCCGACCACCTCCGCCACCAGCCGCCCGAAACCCTCCGGTGCGCCCGCCGCGCCCAGCGCCGCCAGGACCTGGGCCCGCACCTCTTCGTCGACGTCCCGGGCGCGATCGCCGGTGCGCCGGCACAGCTGGGTCACCGCGAACGCTGCGCCGTCGAACTTTCCCAACCCGAGCGCGATCAGCGCCTGCGCCCACTGCTCGGCACAGGCCGCCGAGACGACCCGGTGCGACGCTCCGTACAACGGCACCCGCGATCCCAGCCGGCCCAGCGCCCAGGTCCAGGGGCCGCCGCTGGTGTCGGGGTGCCGCAGGCGGGCGAGGACCCAGCCGCCGAGCTTCTCTTTCTCTTCCGACGGCAGCAGCTCCAGCGACGCGGCGGTGCGGACCATCTCGTCCAGCCCCTGGGGCGAGATCCCCTTCACCTTCTCTTTGACCACCGGCCCGGGGGGGATGCGCCTGGCGAGCCACGGCTCGAGGTAGTCCCACAGCGCGCGCTGGGCGGCCTCGGGCAGGCCGCCGGAGATCCGGCGCCAGAGGATCCAGTACTCGGCCCACACCGGCGCCTCGGCGTGGGCCGTGACCAGCTCCTTGAACAGGCCGAAGGTCTGCTCGCAGCGCCAGTCATCGAGCGGGTAGCCGACCCCGGGGCGCAGCGCGTAGCCGAGCAGGTGGTAGAGCACGCGCTCGTGATCCGCCGAGCGGCGGCGCTTGCCCGCGCCGGCGAAGAGCGAGGTCCACAGCTCGCGCAGCACCGGCAGCCGCCAGCCGTCACGGGGGCCGAGCACCCGCTCGAGCTCCCGCGCGAGGCTCTTGACGTCCTTGGCGCCTACCGGCATCGGGCGGTTGCCGAAGACGCGCTCCACCAGCGTCACCGCCTCGGCGAACTGGGCCGGCATCGACTCGGTGACGGTGATCGCCGACGCCTTCGAGGCCCCGCGCAGCTCGAACTCCAGCCGCCAGCGCTCAGCCCCGGCCAGCGCCGAGAGCGAGAGGGTGCCGACCTCGGTCAGCGCCGCGGCGAGGTGAACGTCGACGGTCGCGTTCTGCGCGCCCTGGAGGATGGTGTGAATCGGCGGGAGCGCCCGGAACTCTTCGCTGGCGAGCGACACCGTCGCGCCCGGCCGATCGAGCCGGTCGCTGGTGGTGGCGTAGAGCTGGAACTGCACCGGACGCCCGAGCGTGAGGCGGAAGTCGCGGTCTTTGAGCTCGACCGTCTCGCCCTCTTCGAGGCCGCGGGGGATGAGGCAGACGCCGGTGCGCTGATCCCCGGCGGCGCTCACCAGCGCGTAGTAGGCGCGGGGCGCACCGCCGCCGATCTTCTTCCCCAGCGCCCGGCGGGCCAGGCCGGAGTACGCCGCGCCACGCGCGACCGCGAGATCCAGCGAGTCGTGCGGCAGCAGCGGCAGCCGCGGGGCGCCGGGCCACAGGGCGCTGACCGTCTCCAACAGCGCCGCCGTCAGCCTCGGCGAGTTGAAGACGCCACCGTTGAGGAGGATCGCGTCGGGGCGGGGCAGCCCCTCGCCGCCGGGCGCCCCCAGCGCCGCGTGGCCGGCCGCGGCGTGCGCCTGGAGAAACGCCACCAGGTGGCGGGTGATCGCCGGATCCTGCGCGAAGGGGAGCCCGAGCTCGACGATCGCTCCGCGGGCAGCCGCCTGGGGGCGATCACCGGCCGTCACCGTAGGGAAGAAGCCGGAGACGACGATCTGCTCGACCTCCTCGCGCGTCAGCTCGGTGGACAGCGTCCCGCCCAGCAGCTTGCTTCCCCCGGCGGCGATCGCCAGCGGCTGCTTCGCCGCCGGCGCCGCGCCGAGCAGCGCCTCCTTCGCGTTGCGCGCGGCCTGCACCGCCTGGGTCCACTGGGTGGCGGAGAAGCGGCGGTCGCCCAACAGCTTCGTCTCCGCGAGGCGCGCGAGCGCGGCGTCCATGTTGTCGCCGCCCAGCAGGAGGTGATCTCCGACGGCGAGCCGCTGCAGCGCCGGGCCTTCGGGGAGCATCGCGGCCTTCACCAGGCAGAAGTCGGTGGTGCCGCCGCCGACGTCAACCACCAGCACCAGCCGCACCCCGGTGAGCGCGGCGCCCAGGCGGTCGCGGTGGCGCGCGGCGAAGTCGTAGAAGGCGGCCTGCGGCTCCTCGAGGAGGTTGAGCCGGTTGAGCTCGAAGCCGGCGTCGCGCGCCGCCTGCAACGTCAGCGCGCGCGCCGCCTCGTCGAAGGACGCGGGCACGGTGAGCGCCACCTCTTGCTGGGCGAGCCGCGCGTCCGGGTGCGCCGCGTCCCAGGCGTCCCTCAAGTGCCGCAGCAGCGCCGCCTGGGCCGCGACCGGAGAGAGCCGCGCGACGTCGGCCGGCGCCCCCCAGGGGAGGATCGCCGCCTGGCGATCGACGCCGGGGTGGCACAGCCAGCTCTTCGCCGAGGAGATCAGCCGGCCCGGCACCCGGGCGCCCTGCCACCGGGCGAGCTCGCCGCACAGCAGCGTGCCGTCCGACCCCGGCAGCCGCAGCGAGCCTTGGGGGAACTCGCCCTCGGCGGGCACGTAGAGGCACGAGGGCAGCAGCGCGCGGGGAGACACCTCGCCGGGGCGGACCAGCTGCGGCACCGGGAAGTCTTCGATCCGCGCCGCCGCGCCGCCGGCCGGCTCCACCGAGGCGACGGCGCAGTTCGAGGTGCCGAGGTCGATGCCGACGATGTACTTCGGGCTCATTCCTTCATCCGCACGTTGAGCTCGAGCTTCCACTTGCCCTTGCCCCCGCGCTCGAGACACCGCAGCTCCAGCGCGCCCAGCTCCGTCAGCGCCGCCTGGAGGTTCACCGGGACCATTCGGCCGGTGTCCGCTCCGCCGAGCGTGGTCTCCACCGGCGGCAGCTCCTCCAGCCCCTCGGCGTGGCTCGCGTCGTCGAGCAGCTGGCCGACGCGATCCTCCCGGCGGGTGGAGGAGGAGAAGAAGCGGAACGACGTCGGAGCGCCGACGGTGAGGCCGAACTCCTGGGGCGGAATCTCCGCCTGCGAGCCCTCTTCCATCCCGAAGGAGGCGACGCAGAGCGCCTTCACCGGCGGGGTGAAGCCCGGCACCGCGAGCATCGTGGACTCGACGCCGACGTAGTAGCTGCGCGCGGTGCCGCCGCGGATCCGCAGGCCGTGCCCTTCCTTCACCCAGCCGTAGTAGGCGGCGCCGCGGGCGACGGCGAGATCCAGCTGTGCGCCCGGCAGCTCGCGGGCCGGGCTGCCCTTGTCCGCCTTGAGCCAGCCGTTGAGCACCTCGAGCAGGCGCTGCCGAAACGCCTCGGCCTTGAAGACGCCCCCATTGAAGAGCACCGCGGTGGGGTGGACGAAGGCGCCGCCTTTGAGCTTGAGCGACTCCGCCTGCCGGGCGAGGAACGCCGCGAGGTGGCGGGTGATGCCCGCGTCCTGGGCGTAGGGCAGCCCGACCTGGCCCAGGCCGCCGCGGCCGCGCGCCGCGGGCAGCTCGTCGACCTTCGTCTTCGGGAAGAAGCCGTCAGTGAGCAGCGCGGTGAGCGCCCCGCGCTCGAGCTCGCCCTTGATCGTCCCACCGATCAGCGAGCTGCCCCGGCCGGGGATCACCACCGGCGCCTTCTTCAGCTTCTCGTCCTCGAGCAGCTTCTCCTTCGCCGCGCGGCAGGCGTGGGTCAGCGCGGTGAGCTGCCAGGCGTCGAGGTTCTTGCCCTCGGTCTTGAAGCGCTCCGCCTGGGAGTAGGCGAGCGCGAGATCCATGTTGTCGCCACCCAGCAGGATGTGATCGCCCACCGCGAGCCTTTCGAGCCGCAGCTCGCCCGCCTCCTCGGTGACGCCGATCAGCGAGAAGTCCGAGGTGCCGCCGCCGACGTCCACCACCAGCAGCACGTCGCCCGGCTTCACCTGCT
>JAYVRT010000636.1:0-17821 GCA_043776025.1 Archangiaceae bacterium
TCCACACCCACCCGGCACCTGGATCATCAGAGCCCCCAAGTGGAAGCCCTGATGACGCGCGAGGTCGCATTCGCCGCTGGTGACGAGGTCCGGGCACAGGTGCGGGCGGCCTACCTCGAGCACGCCGACGCGCTGCACGCGGTGCTCTGCCGGCTCACCTGGCGCGGCTGTGACGTCGACGATCTGCTTCACGAAGTCTTCGTGGTGGCGCTGCGTCGCCCCCGGTCGCTGTTGCTCGCCCAGTCTCCCAAGGCGTGGCTCTACGGCGTCGCGGTGAAGGTGGCGGCGGGGGCGCGCCGCAAGCACCGGGTGCGAGAGTTCCTCGGGCTCGACGCGGCTGAGGCGGAAGCGAGCCCGGCGCCGGCGGCGGACTCCGAGGCGCGCGATGCCGCGGCGACGGTCCACCGCGCACTCGCGAAGCTGTCGGCGAAGAAGCGCGAGGTGCTGGTGCTGTATGAGCTGCAGGGCTTGAGCGGCGAGGAGATTGCCCGCGCCCTCGGTTGTCCTCTGAAGACGGTGTGGTCTCGTTTGCACTACGCCCGGGCCGAGTTCGAACAAAAATTGGTGCGCCATGGCTGACCCTTCACTTTCTCCTTCGGCGAAGCGCGCGCTCGACGCGTTCGGCGCCCAGACCGGCGGTGGCCTCTCCGCTCAGCGGCGTGATGACCTCTGGCGCAGCGCGGTCGCCTCCACCGCGCCCGCGGCCCGCGCGGTGCTCTTCAAGGTCGCCGCGTTCGGGCTCTCGTGCGCGCTGGGCGCCGGCGTCTTCGTGGCGCTGACCCGGCCGGCGGTTCCCGAGGTCGTGGCCTCGCCGGCCGCGCAGTGGCGACAAACCGCCGGAGCGGTGGTGCTCGAGCTGGGCTCGCTGCGCGTCCGTCCGCGGGCCCGCGCCTCGATCACCGTGACGACGCCGCAGGTGCAGGCGGTGGTGGGCAACGCCGCCGCGCTGTTCGAGGTCACCCCGGGCTCGACGATGCTGAACGTCGAGTCGGGTGAAGTGGCGTGGCGCGCGCCGGGTAAGAACGGGCGGCTCGGCGCCGGTGGCCGGATCACCGTCAACGGAGCGGCCGCCGCGCTCGCCGTCGCGCCCCGCGGGCCGCCGCTGGAGAGCTGCGGTGGGAAGTCCGACTCGGCCGAGTACACCGGTTGCCTCGAGACGACCTCCCACGGCCGCGGGCTCGCCGCCGAGGCGGCGCTGTTCGAGCTGGGAATGTTGGCGCACGACCGCGGAGAAGTGACAGAGGCAGTCGCCCGCTTCGAGGCCTATGCCCAGCGGTTTCCCGATGGAGCGCTGGCACCCGAAGCGTCGATCGCGCTGATGGTGGATCTGCGACGCAGCGGGAAGCTGGCCGGGGCGGCGAATGAGGCCGGCCGTTTTGCCGAGCGCTTTCCTCATGAGCCGCGGGCGGGCGAAGTCGCTCGATGGGCGGCGCAGATTCCGTGAAGCTTCGCGCCGCGCTCGGCACCTGATCTCCAGGAGGCAACAACGATGAAACGAATCCTGGCGGCGGTGGCGGTCCTGAGTTCCGCGTGTCTGACTCCGACGAACGAAATCCCACTCGGCACCTACGACGGCGGCGGCGCTGGGGCGGGAGGCACCGGCGGGACAGGCGGCGCCGGGGGCACGGGCGGCGGTGGCGGCGGTGGTGGCGGCATCGTCGCGCACAAGCCGTCGCTGATGTTCCTCATCGACAAGTCCGGCTCGATGAACTTCCCCTCCAACCCGGCCAACCCGAGTTGCCCCGCCGGCTGTGGCGTCAGCACCGGGCCGTGTCCCGTCACCTGCCCCACGCGTATCTCCGAGCTGCGTGCCGGGATGAACACCTTCCTCACGTCGAAAGGCAATGTCGCGTGGATGGGGCTGGCCATCTTTCCGACGAAGTTGGCGGCGGACGCGTGCGGGGCGACCAACGCCGGTGACGTGCTCGTTCAGCTCGCGCCGAACAAGACCGACCTCGACGCCGACCTGAACTCCGCGGCGCAGGCGGTCAACACCCAGCTTCTGGCGCTCGTGCCCGGGGGCGGAACCCCGACCGCCGAGTCGCTGCGCTTTCTCGGGACCTACCCCCCGCTGAACGCCAACCCGGACGGTCGGCAGCGATTCGTCCTGCTGCTCACCGATGGGCTGCCCAACTGCAACGCGAGCAACCCGAACACCTGCACCAGCGGGACGCCAGCCGGGGCTGACTGCCGCTGCACTCTCTCTGCCTGCACCGCGTCCAGCTTCTGTGTCCAGGGCTGCCTCGACACGACGGACTCTGTTCATGCGATCGTCGAGCTGCGACAGAAGAACATCAAGACCATCGTCGTCGGCTTCGGCGCTGACGCGCTCAACGGCGACGGCCCCGCTGCGCTCAACGCGATGGCGTTGGCGGGTGGCTTCGCGAGGACCTGCCCGCAGGGGACCGATGCCGAGTGCGGAGTTGGCAACACCTGCGATGTCGCCACCCGGGTCTGTCAGCAGACGTTCTACCGGGCGACGAGCGCCACCGAACTCGCCACGGCGCTCGCGCAAATCGCGGGCCCCGTGTTCTGACGCGGCTTGACCTCGAAACGAGCGCCCGCCTAGAGCGCTCGCCATGAACAAGGCGCTCGGGGTGCTGGTCCTCTTCGCGGTCATCGGCTGTTCAGGTGGTTCCGGCGGAGCGGGTGGCGGCACAGGTGGAGGCACCGCGGGAGGCTCGGGCGGAACCGGCGGAACCGGCGGAACGGGCGGAACGGGCGGCTCAGGAGGCTCAGGAGGCACCGGTGGCGGCAGCTGCCTGGCGGGCCAGCTGCTCTCCTCGCTCGGTAAGTCCCGGCTGCTCGTCGGCGCGACGATGGACGACACCGCGGCGGGCGCGGCCCCGTGGGACGTCCGCTACGAGTACATCTCCGGCGGGCTGTTCGACGGCGCCGCCCCCTGCGCTTCGTGCGCCAGCAACTGCTCCGCTAAGGGCGCCAGCTGTAAGAACGGCGCGGGTGGCTGCGCCTGGTGGGGCTGCTACCAGGACGACCAGCAGCCGCCGGGGAAGTACGTCCGGGACTTCATCGCCGCGGCGAAGGCGAAGAACTCCCTGGCGATGTTCAGCTACTACGAGTTTCTCCCGGGCTCGGACGCCGTCGAAGGTCCGGGCCAGGTGACGAAGGCCAACGACCCGGTCTTCGCCGCGAAGTTCCTCGCCGACTGGCGCTTCCTCCTGCAGCAGGTCGGCACCGAGAAGGCGCTGCTGCAGATCGAGCCCGACCTGTGGGGCTACGCCCAGCGCTTCAACGCCAACCCACACGGCATCGCGGCCAAGGTCTCGTCGGCGAACCCCACCGACTGCGCGACCTTCGAAGAGAGCTTCGCTGGCCTGGGCAAGTGCATGGTGGCGATGGTCCGCAAGTACGCCCCCAACGCCAAGGTCGGGCTTCATGCCTCGGAGTGGGCGACCGGCGTCGACGTCGACCTCAACAAGAACGCGTCGTTCGACGTCGCCGCCGAGGCGCGCAAGGTGGGGGACTACCTCAAGCAGTGCGGCGGCGCCGAGGCGGACTTCGTCGCCGTCGAGGCGCTCGATCGCGACGCCGGCTACTACCAGGTGGTGCGCAGCGAGAACCGCTTCTGGGACAGCGCCAACGCGACGCTGCCCAACTTCACCCAGCACTTCACCTGGACGAAGGCGCTCGCCGAGGACCTGGGCAAGCCGCTGGTGTGGTGGCAGCTGCCGGTGGGGAACATGACGCTGGGGAACACCCAACAGAAGTACAAGGACAACCGGGTCGACTACTTCTTCGCCCACCCCGACCAGGTCGCCGCCGCCCACGGGGCGATCTTCGCCTTCGGCGCCGGCGCGGGAGACCAGACCAACCCGTCGACCGACAACGGGAACCTGATCAACAAGGTGAAGGCCTACGTCGGAGCGGGCGGCACCGCGCCCTGCCCGTAGTAAGAGGCCGTCCGTGTCGTTCTTCAAAACCGATGACGGCAAATCGCTGAATCAACCGATTCCGGCTGGCTGGCAGATTCAGGATCTCGGGCTGCTCGGCCAGGGCGGGATGTCGCGCGTCTACCGCGTGCTCGACGAGGCGCTCGAGCGGGAGATCGCGCTCAAGGTGCTGCGCCCCGAGCTGCTCAAGGAGCCAACGGCGCTCGCCCGCTTCGTCGAGGAGGCGAAGATCACCGCCCAGCTCGACCACCCGAACATCCCGCCGCTGTACGCGCTCGCGTCGGAGAAGAAGAAGTCCACCTGCTTCACGATGAAGGTGCTCGAGGGCATGTCGCTGCAGCAGATGCTCGAGCGGCGGCCCAACACCGGCATGGACGCGCTGATGGCCGCCCTCGAGGTGCTGGTGCGCGTCTGCGACGCCGTCGCCTTCGCGCACGGAAAGGGGATCCTCCACCTCGACCTCAAGCCGGGCAACGTGATGGTCGCCGAGCACGGGCAGATCTACGTCGTCGACTGGGGCCTGGCGCGGCGGAAGAAGGACCTCCCCACGCCGGCCAACGACGACGAGAGCGCCACTGGTACTCCGGCGTACATGGCGCCAGAGCAGGCGCGCGGCCAGAACCACGCGCTCGACGAGCGCACCGACGTCTTCGCCCTCGGCGGCATGCTCTACCGGATCCTCGTCGGCCGCCCGCCGTACGTCGCGAAGACCGCCGAGGACACGCTCCACCTCGCGGAGAAGGCGCAGGTCGTCTCGCCGGAGACGATCGCCCCGCCGGGGGCCTCGACGCCGCGCCGGCTGGTGGCGATCTGCATGCGCGCGCTCCAGCCCAACCCCGAGCACCGCTACCCTTCTGTCGCCGAGTTCCGCCGCGACGTCGAGGACTTCATCCGCGGCACCGCCCGCCTTCCCGAGAAGCAGTTCCAGGCGGGCGAGGCGATCGTCCGCGAGGGCGAGACCGGCGACTGCGCGTACATCATCCTCGACGGCCACTGCCAGGCGGACCGGGTCGTCGCCGGGAAGACCCAGATGCTGCGGCTGCTCGGCCCCGGCGAGATGTTCGGCGAGGCGGCGGAGCTCACCGGCAGCCCGCGGCTGGCGACGGTGACCGCGATGATGGACACCACCGTCGCGGTGGTCGATCGCACCTTCCTCCAGGAAGAGATGGAGCGCACCTCGTTGATCGCCCTGGCGATCCGCACCGTCGCCGCCAGCTTCCTCGATCTCAACGGCCAGACCGCGGCGCTGCTGCAGGAACAGACCTACGTGAAGGCGATCGACCTGTGCCTGCGTGAGCTGGCGCTGGCCGGCCGCGTCGCCGGCGCCAGCCGCTGGGTGCCGTGGAAGGCGCTGCTGGCGAAGGTAGCTCAGAAGACCGGCCTTCAGCCCGCGGCGATCGTCGAGCGCCTCGGCCGCCAGCCCGGGCTGCAGCTCGACGACGCCGGCGACCGGCTGACGTTGATCCCGACGCCGTAGGCCCGTTCGCTTCCGTCGGGAGACGCTGGTAAACGGACCCTCCGCGCCCGGCCGCCTCAAGGAGTGCAGCATGAAGACCCGTCCTCTTTTCGTCTCCGCCATCGCCCTCGGCTGCCTGATGTCCGGCTGCCCCAAAGGCGGCGGAGGAGGCGGTGCCGGCGGTGGCGGCGGCGGCGTGCAGGAGCTCAAGCGCTGCGAGGTGGACCTCAAGGCGAGCGGCTTCTTCACCCAGGCGGGCACTGGCTCGTCGGCGAAGGTGATCGACTCCGCGGCGATGTTGATCGGCGGCCCGGGAGCCACCGGCCGCAACGGCGACGTGCTGCTGCAGAATGACAAGATCAAGGTCGTCATCGAGCAGCCGGGCCGGGTGATTGGGCCGATTCTCTCCGGCGGCGGCATCGTCGACGCGGACATCGTCCGCCCCGCGGGCACCCCCGGCCGCGACGCGTTCGGCCGGATGAACATCATCTACAGCCTCGGCCGGCTCACCAGCGTCAGCCGGGTCGAGGTCCTCTCCGACGGCAGCTCGGGCGGGCCGGCGGTGGTCGCCTCGACCGGACACGACTCGCAGCACGACCTGATCAACTTGAAGAGCCTGCTCGCCAACCAGGCCGGGCTGGCGCTCGACTTCGTCGTCGACCCCAACAAGCCGGTCTCGCTTCGCAGCACCACCTACTACGTGCTCTCGCCGGGCGAGTCGCGGGTGCGGATCCTCACCGCCTTCTGCAACGACGGGACGACGACGGTGCTTGCCCCGCTGATCGAGCTGATGGACATCGGCGCCTTCGAGCTGTTCAACCCGGGTGGCTGCAACAACGCTCTGGGCGGCAGCAACGACCAGGCCTGCATCATGGAGCCCTCGAAGTGGTTCGGCTCGCAGGGTGACGGCGTCGCCTACGCGGTGCGCAGCCAGTCGCTGACGGACCTCACCAGGCCGGTGGTCGCCAACGCGGTGCTCGGCTTCGGCGGCGTCGTCGGCTCTTTCATTGAAGGCGAGAACATCAACGGCATTCTCAAGTGGGCGGACCCCGACGCGAAGACGCGCCCGGGCAACTTCGCGGTCAAGGCCGGCGGCCAGCGCAGCTACCTGCGGGACTTCGTCGTCGCCGAGGACCTCGCGGCAATCAGCGCGGTGCTGCTCGGCATCGATGCGGTTGCCACTGGCACCCTCGCCGCCACCGCCAAGCTCCCCGACGGCTCGCCCGCGGCCGGCGCGCGCATCTCGGTGAAGGACGCCGTCACCGGTACGATGACCATCCTGATGGTCGCTGACGCGGGCGGCGCCGGGAAAGCGACGCTGACGCCTGGCGACTACAAGGTCAGCGCCTCGCTCGAAGGACACCTGGTCGGCCCTGAGCTGCCAGTCACCATCACCGCAGGACAGCCGAGCGCCCTGACCTTGGCGGTCAACGGTGCCCGGCGCCTCGAAGTCACCTTGAAGGACGTCGCTGGCGCGGCCAGCCCGGGCAAGGTCACCGTGCTCTGTGCCGGTGGCCCGTGCGCGTTCACCGGCGCCACGTACAAGCAGCACTACCTGCTCGATGTGAACGATCGCTCCGCCGCCACCGGCTACATCCCGATCAGCGGGCAGCTGTCACTCACGCTCCCTCCGGGTGAGTACGACGTCGTCGTCACCCGCGGCCCCGAGTACAGCGCCTGGCCCGACACCTGGCCGGCGTCGGGCTCGCACGTCGATCTCCGCACGACGGACGGCGCGGTGAACGCGGTGGTCGGGCAGGTCGTCGACACCACCGGCTGGATGTCGGCCGACCTCCACGTCCACGCCGTCAACAGCTCGGACAGCGCGGTGGCGAACGCGGTGCGCGCCTCGAACTTCATCGCCGAGGGCGTCGACGTGTTGGTCTCCACCGACCACGACGTGATCACCGACTTCGCGCCGACAGTCCGGGCGTTGGGAGCGGAGAAGTTCATCGCGACGATGATCGGCTCCGAGGTGACCAGCTTCTCCCACGGCCACTTCAACCACTTCCCGATGGTGAGGGACAACAGCCTCCCCTACGGCGGCGCGTTCGATCACGCCGGCGGCGAGGACGCGCCGACCTACCGGCTCACCGAGCTGTTCCCCGCGATCAAGAAGGTCCACCCCGGTGTCGTCAGCCAACTCAACCACCCGCGCGGCAGCGCCGGCGTGCTGAGGATGCTCAAGGTCGACACCGCGACGCTCGCCACCCACGCCGACCCGGCGGCGTTCAACATGGCGGCCGCTCCGAAGGCGACCGCCGATGACTCGAAGCTCTTCGGCGACGCCTGGGACGCGCTCGAGACGGCCAACGGGCCCAACTACAACACCACCGTGCTCAACGACTGGATGACCTTCCTTTCGCGGGGCACCGTACGCACCGCGACCGGCGTCTCCGACACGCACTACGCCCAGAGCAGCACCGGCGGCTACGCCCGCACCTGGGCGAAGCTCGGGGTCGACCTGCCCGCCGACTTCAAGTCCGCCGACTTCGCCGACGCGATTCGCGGGCACCACGCGGTCGTCAGCAACGGCCCGTTCATCCGCTGCACCGCGCGCAAGCTCGACTCGGCGGGAACCCCGGTGGGCGCCGCGGTCGACGTCGGGGATACGCTGTCGATCTCTCCCGCCGCCGGGGAGACCATCGACCTCACCGTCGACGTCGAGGCCCCGGAGTGGGTGCAGTTCGATCGCGTCGAGCTCTACACCCACACCACCGGGCGCGAGGCGGTCAACGGCGAGAGCAACAGCACCTGGCCGGAGGCGCGGATCTTCGACAAGCACCTGCTGACACCGGCCCAGCTGGTCGTCGAGCCGGTGCCCGGGCCGGGCAACCTGCGCCTGGTGCACGTCACCGAGCACTTCGTCGTCAAGCCGACCAAAGACACCTGGTTCGTCGCGATGGTGCGGGGCGTGGGCGGGCGGTCGATGTGGCCGCTGACCGATTCACAGCCCGCTGCGTGGACCAACGCGATCCTCGTCGACGCCGACGGCAGCGGAAAGTACGACGACTTCCCACTCAAGCTGTCGCAGCCGCTGCGGTTGCCGCAGCCGGTGAAGCCGGTCGTGTCCCACGTGCCCACCGCGACGGAGTTTCAGGCGGCGGCCTGGCTGCTGCTCAACCACACCGACAAGTAGTGTGGAGTTAGGCGAGTTCCAGCAGAAGCGGCGGGAACGACGGGAGCGGGACGCCCACCTGCTCGCCCACCGCGACGACCGCCGCGAGTGGAGCATCTACGCCGACTGGCTCGAGCGCGAGGGTGACCCCCGCGGCGCGCTGGTGAGCTTGATGCTCGCCCGCGAGGCGAACCCGACCCCCCAGCTCGCCGCCGCGGAGCGCGAGCTGCTCGCCGCCCGGCCGCCGTGGCTCTTCCCCAGCCGGGCGCTCGCCGGCACCTGGCATTCGTGGTGGCGCGGGTTCCTCCGCGAGGTCGACATGCTGGCGCGGTCGAACCCGGCGACGGACCTCGCCCAGCTGGCGCAACACCCCAGCGCCCAGCTGCTGCAGTACCTCGCGCTCGCGCCCTCGAGCGCCAGCCGCAAGGAGACGCTCGCGCACGCGGCGATGCTGCCGGTGCGCTCGCTGCGCATCGCCGACTCCGCCGACGACTCGGGGGACGCGGCGCCGCCGATCGACCTCGGTCCGCTGCTCGCCTCACCGCACCTGACGCACCTGGTGCTCGCCTGCACCTTCGACTTCTCTCCCACCGACTGGACGCGGGCCGGCGCGCTCACCGAGCTGACGTTGACCCACGCCACCGGGCGGGTGGTGGAGCAGCTGTTCTCCGCGCCGCCGCCGGGCCTCATCGAGCTGCGGTTGGTGAAGCCGCTCGAGCCGGATTCGATCGTCGACGCGTTCGTCACCTCGCGGGCGTGGTCGAAGCTGAAGCTGCTCGCGCTGCACGAGTGCGCGCTCGGGCCGGGCGCGGCGCGAAGGCTCACGGCAAGTGCCCGGCCCGCGCGGGTGGTGGTGCAGCCCGAGCGCGCGACCGAGTGGGATCCGGCGGCGTTGGGCGCGCTCGCCACTGCGCGTGGCGTCGTCACCACCCAACTCGAGAGACAGGAGCAGGCGTTTCTCGTGCTCGACTCTCCCGGCCAGCCCGTCGCGCTCTCGAACCGGGTCGGACGTTCCGCGGCGCTGCAGCTGGCGGGGCGGCCGCTGTGGGTCTGTCTTCTTCACTCCGGGGAGGATCCCGCCGCGCTGGTGGAGAGCGCCGCCGCTCCGCGCGCCGCGGCGTTCGAGTTCTCCGCCAGCCGCCGGGAGTGCCGGGCGAGTCACTTCGCCGGCGGCGCCCGGGTCGAACGCCGGGTGGAGACCGAGAACCTCTGGAGCCTCGTGCAGTCAGAGCTCGACGCGCTCTTCGGCTTCGACCCCGGCGCGGGCGTCTACCCCCGGCTGATGCAGGCGCTGGTCGAGGCGATGCCGGGCTGACGACTGCGCACGCGCCGTCCACAGCGCCAAACGCTCCCGCCGTTGCGGCGGTGAACACCGAGGCGAGGAACACGTCGCCGGCCCCGTACCCTCCCTGGAGAGTGAAGAGCGCCGTGCCCACCGTCGCGACGACGGCGAGACCAATCCAGAGCTGAAGCCACCCCGCGACGCTTCGAGCGGCGAGCCACGCCACGACGACCGCGAGGACGCCGAGGGGAAGGTAGACGAGGACGTCGTCGTCCGCGCCGCCGTTGGCCCAGAAGTTTCCCTCGCGGGGCGGAACGCAGGCGACGAACGCTGACCAGGTGGCCCAGGCCCAACCCAGCCGCTCCAGCCGGCTCGTGCCGGGGCGAACCGGAATGAAGCAGAACGCTGCTCCGGCGAGGAGCACCACCCAGCTGCCTTGCGACCAGATGCCGAAGACGTCGGAGCAGTAGTCGGAGAGCGAAGACATCGCGTCCTCGGGGACGCTGCGTTGGACTCCCCAGGCCCGTAGCGCGAGCACGGCAGCCGAGAGGGCGAGCGCCACCCACGGGAACGTTCGCGTCTTCGCTTCGGGGTTTGTCGGGAGCATGCGGCACGGGCTGCAACCCAGGTCCCTGAGGTCTCCACGAACAAACGCGGTCTTCAGGCCACGGGCCGAAAGCCGTCTGAGCCTCATCGGCCACGTGGCCCGCGGCCCGTTGCACCGAACCGTGGTGCGCGCGTGATTACCGCAGCGAGGCTAGGGTTCTGCGGATGATCCCCGTCGCCGCCCTCGCCCTCGCCTGCGCGCTCACCGTCGACGGCGGGGACCCGGGCCATGCAGCGGTCTCGCTCGGGGACCTCGGCTCGCGCGGCGGCGGCGGGATGCCGGTGACGCCGCGGCCCGCGGGCCGGCCGGTGAAGGTCAACGAGACCGACATCTCCGCCACTGGCATCGACGCGGAGCTCGCCCACCGGACGCTCGCCCGCGGCCGCGCGGGTCAGAAGGCCTGCTACCAACGAGGGCTCCTCGATGACCCGACGCTGGCGGGCACGCTGACCGTGGCGTTCGAGCTGGACGCTGCGGGCAACGTGACCAAGGCGGTGCCGACCGGGGGCTCGCTCAAGGGCACCGAGGTCGCCGGCTGCGCGGTGCGGCGGGTCTTCGCCACGGCTTTTCCCGTTGGCGCTCCGGGGCGGAGCGTGACTGCGACGCTGAACTTTGCGCTCGAGGGGGCGGATGCCCCGCTCGGCACCTCGGCGCCGCCGCTGCCCGAGCGGCTCGAGCTCGAGGTCGACGAAGAACGCGTCTTCCGGCTGCCCGGCGTCCAGCGAATCGCCGTCAGCAACACCAGCAGCTACGACATCAGGGCGCTGGGTGACGACCTGGTGTGGATCCTCGGAGTCGTGGAGGGCGCGACGACGCTCCTGTTCTGGACGACAAACGGGAAGCGGGTCAGCACCCTGCTCAAGGTGGTCCCCCGGCACACCCCTCCGCCCGGCGTCCCGATCAAGCCCTCGAGCCGGCCGTCGGCGCGACTCGAGGCGGACGGGGGCGTCAGCCGGGGCGAGGTGGAGGTGTTCGAGATTCCTGAGGAACTCCACGACATCCGGGAGGTGGCCGGGGGCGACGGGGGCAGGGTCTTCGAGGGCTTCAACGCGGCCGGGGCGAAGCGGACCATCACCCTCCGCCCGCGCAAATAGAAAATCGTACCGGAGCGGCGATCAGTCCGGACCCGGCCGGCAACTACCCATTCATGAAATGGCTCCTCGCTTGCCTGATGCCCCTGGGACTCGGTTGCGCCACCAACCTCTCTTCGCTGCAGACGGCGAAGACGCTGAACCCCGGGCAGATCCGGATCACCGGAGGCATGGGCTACTTCGTCCCGGTGGGCCAGCTGGCCAACGGCGCGGTGGCGGGGGTGAAGCTGGGCGCCGAGGAGATCAGCGCGAAGATGGCGAACCAGGACTACGTCCTCACCACCGACGACAAGGAGTCGCTCGGCGCGGCGGCGATCGCCCTGACGATGATTCCCCCCTCGTCGACCTACGAGGTCAACGCCCGGGTCGGCGTGTTCCACAACTTCGACCTCGGGTTCCGCTACAGCATCAACGCGATGCGCGGCGACGCCAAGCTGCGGCTGTACCACAGCGGCGATGGCGAGGACTGGGACGAGACCCGTGGCCGCTCGTACGACATCGCGATCGGCGCCGGCGTCTCGAAGTACATCCTCGGTACGCCGATCTCGATCATCCCCGGCGTCAAGCTCGACGACTTCAACCGGTGGGACCTGGAGATCCCCGTCTACTTCTCCGCCGACTGGAACTCGCACATCGGGGTCTACTTCGTGCCGAAGGTGCTGCTCTCGCGCACCACGATGACCCAGACCTTCGCGGCGCGGCCCTGCTCCTGCGGCGGGATGACGCCGGAGTCGAAGTCCGACGCGAGCGTGAACATGCTGTTCTACGGCGCCACGCTGGGTCTGCGCTTCGGCGGCTGGCGAGTCACTGGCCTGATCGAGGCCACCGTCGGCAACATGGAAGCGGCGCCAATCATCGCCGGAAAGAAGCGGACGATCGGCGGCGCCACGATTCAGCCGAACATCGGATTGGCCGTCAGCTTCTAGAGCCGGAACGTCATCAGCACCCGGTACTGAATCCCCGACAGCGGCAGCGTCCCGAGGTTGGTGCTGGCGTGGGCGATCGGGTCTTCCACCGGCTTGTCGGCGGGCCCGGGCGCCATCGCGTGAAAGCCGGCGCCGGCGCGCAGCACGTACCCGACACCGAGGTCCATCAGCATCGTCGGCGCGCGGCTGTCGTTGGGCCCGAGCTTGAACGGAATCTGGGCGCCGAGCATCGCGTTGCCCGAGCCGACCGCCACCGTCTGGGCGAGCCGGGTCGCGTCGAAGAGCGTCAGCGTCGCCCAGTCCACGCCCGCGCCGAGGTGAAGGTACGGCTGGAGGTGGGCGAAGAGCGGGTAGCGGTAGCTCAAGCCTGCCTCGAGCCCCTTGAGGTCGATCGACGCCGCGATGTTGTTGTGCACCGTGTCCCCGGCGCCCCCGGCGGTGAAGGAGGCCTCGACGTCGAGCGCCCCGCGGGGGAGCAAGAACGAATAGCCCGCGCCCAGCCGCACCGACGCCAGGGTGTCGTTGCCGGAGACGAGGTCGTACGAGCGCCCGGTGAAGACCTGCGCCGAGTAGCCCAGGCTCAACGACACCGGCGGCAGCGCCCACGCGTTCGCGGCGACCAACCCGAGGAGCAGAAAGGGGCGAAGCTTCATGGCGCGTCTCCGGGGCGATCGAGGTCATCGGTGAGGGCGAAGTCCGAGTAGCGGGTGGCGGTGTTCCGCTCGGTGGCTCCCGCGGGCAGAACGGTGACGTCGCCGAACTGCCCGCCGTGGTCGGCGATCAACCAGTCGCCGTCTGGAAGGTGCAGCAGGCGCCCCACCGACTGGTCGAGCGTCACCTCGGCGAGCTCCATCGAACGCAGGTTCATCGTCACCACCGTGGGGGAGCCGCTGACGCAGAAGAAGAGCCGCTGCCCACCTTCGTCGAGCGTCGAGGCGCCGACCTGAGAGGCGAGCTGAATCGACTGAATCTTCGGACGCAGCCGGTTGGTCTCCTCGAGCACCGTCACCACCGAGAGCGCACCGAGGGTGGGGAAGATTCCCTTGTCGAGGGCCTCGACCAGCGTCGGGTTGGTGAAGCTGTTGTCGAGCACCACCGCGCCGGTGCGGCCGTCGGCGATGTCCCAGGCGGCGACCGTCTTCGAGGCGGTGTCCCACAGCAGCACCCGCGACCCCTGCAGCAGGTGCACCCGAGACAGCGGCGCGGTCATCGCCAGCTTCTTCGCGTTGTCGGCGATGCCCCGCGCGTCGAGCAGGTACGCCTCCCTGCTCCCCGAGAAGATCGCCAGCACCGAGTCCTCGTAGCCCGGCGGCGGCGCCTCGATGTCGCTCAGGCCGACGCCGCCGGAGACGAAGTTGATCGACGCGCTCACCGGCTGGCCGACCTGGTTGCCGAGCTCGACGACGATCACGTCGTCCAGGCCACTGGCGCGCAGGAAGAGGAACTTCCCTCCGCGGGAGAAGACGGTCTCGAGGACCGTGCTCTCCGAGCTGCTGCCCTGGGGCCGAATCGAGATCCGCCGGGGCGCGACCTCCGGGTGGAGCGCGTCGAACAGCGCCACGCCGCGCTCGAGCGTCACCGCCACCAACTGCCGGCCCGCTTCAGCCGGCCCGAAGAGCACCGAGGTCGGCGCGAGGCTCTCGGTGTCCAGCTGCAGCCGCACCACCTTGCGCGACGCGAGGGTGAGCAGTGCGATCTCGTTCAAGTTCCGCGCGACGACGCCGCTGTTTCCGCCGGTGGCGTAGACCAGCACCCCGAAGCGCCCGTCGGGGCTGAAGTGGATCGCGTCGAAGAAGCCCGGCACGTCGAGCGCCTCGACGGCGAGCGCGGCGGTGTCGACGAGGTCGAGCTTCGGCGCTTTCGCCGTCCCGGTGAGGATCGCCACCGTCTCGCTGCCGGGCACCCGGGCGGAGAAGCGCGCGCCTTTGGTCAGCGTGACCTGGGCCGGGGTCTTGTCCCCCGGGGTGACCACCACTGCCCGCCGCGTCTGGGGGACGACCATCACCAGCTTGCTCGAGGTCGCCACCAGCGGCAGCGGCTTGATCGGATCCTTGAAGAGTGTTCCCCGGGTGCCGCAGCCGGCCAGCAGCCCGACGGCGAGGCAGAGCGCGCGTTTCATTCGATCTCCGCGTTGAGGGTGAAGCCGGTGGCGGTGCGGACCTGGCCGGTGTCCAACTGAATGACGCTGATTCGCCCCGCGGGGTGCTCCTGCGAGACGAAGACCCGATGCGGAGTGATGCCCGCCGCCTGCGGCACGGTGCCCATGAACAGCGGCGTCGACGCCAGCGTCAGCGTCGTCGAGACCAGCGTCGAGAGGTTCACCGCCTGCAGCGCGTAGTGCCTCGCCGCGTCGTCCCGCAGCGCCACCCCGATGAAGCCGCCCAGGGGAGAGAAGGCGTAGCGCGTCGGCTTCACCTTCCCGGTGCGCTGCAGCTGGGAGAAGCCGGTGCCGAGGTCGAAGACAGAGAAGCCTTCGTCCTTGTCCACCGCCGCCTCGTAGGGGTCGGTCTCGGTCGTCGCCGGGTTCGCCTTGTGGATGATCACCGCCGAGCGGGAGTCCGGCGAGATGCCGATCTCGTCGACCCACTTCTCCAGCGGGTAGCGGGTCACCTTGCCCGAGGGCAGGTCGACGCGGGCGAACGACTCGTCGCCCACCGCGTTCGAGTACACCAGCGCGAACATCCCGCTGGCCGGCGCGGACGGCGGCAGCGAGACCTGGCCGACGCCGCCTCCAGGCACCGGGACCTCGACGATGCCGGTCGGGTTCACCACGTCCTGGGGGATGCGGATCAACGCCACCTTGCCCGAGGTGCGCAGCGCCGCCACCGCCATGCTCCCGTCGGGCAGCAGGTCGAGGTCGGTCGCCACTTCACTCAAGGGCACCACGGTGAGGGCGACGCCGTCGAACGAGGCCAGCTCGGCCATGGCGGTCGCGCGCACCATCACGATCTTCCCGTCGTCGCTCGCCACCACCTCGCGCGAAGAGATGTCGGCCGACATCGAGGCGGGCAGGGCGAGGCGCGTCGGCAGCGCCGCCGAGGGGTGGGTGAGGTCGAAGGTCGAGACGGTGGACTTGGCGAAGACGTAGAGCCCCGTCGCCACCTTCGCCTCGGTGCGGAAGACGACGTCGGTGATGCGGTAGCCGCCGGCGCGCTCCACCGCCACCTCGGCGATCGGCTTCCCCGCGCGCGCCTTCGTCAGGTCGATCAGCGTGAGGATGCCCTCGGCGCCCGAGGCGGGCGGGTGCGAGGGGTCGGGCCAGGCCACCGCCCACGCGCCGTCGGGCGAGAGCGTCAGCCGGTCGTGCTGCCGCTTCAACGCGAACCGGGTCACCTTCGAGGGCAGGGTGGCGCTCTCCACCAGCGCCAGCGACGAGTCGCCGGGCGAGAGCACCAGCGCCGCGTCTTCGCCCGGCATCGCTTCGATCGCCACCGGCCCGGGCCCGACGGGGATCGCCTCGATCTGCAGCGTCAGCGGGTCGATGCGCGCCACCGAGGCGGCGGTGGGGTTGAGCGCGAAGACGTAGTGCGGCGTCGCCACTGGGGGCGAGTTGGTCAGGCCCCGGTTGGTCTCGACTTCGTTGGGGATGCACGAGCCCGCGACGCAGGTGAAGCCGCTGCCGCAGGGGCAGTTGCTGAAGCCGCCTCCCGAGCCTCCTCCGCTGCCGCCGCCTCCGTTGTAGCCGCCGGAGCCGCCCCCGGCGCCGCCGTTGGGGATGTAGCCGCCGCTGGCGGCGCAGTGCGAAACGGTGACGACGAGAAACGAACCGAACACCATCAGTCGCAGTTTTTGCATCTGTCTCCCCGGGCAGCGGGCGGCCACCGAGCAAGGACCGTACCCAGCGCCCCCGGTCCCGAGCGCCGGGGCGGATCCGTTCCTCTTTCCATCGCCTTGGACACCGGACCCGGCATCGCTGCGACATTTCGGCTCGCGACACCGCTGTCGGTAAAACGGGTGCGCGCGGATGCGCCACTTCTCTTAAGCTGCCTCCGCCGATGAACCAGACCGCGCTGGTCAAGGAGCTTCGCGACGAGACGCTGCCGCTCGTGCCGCTCGCGCGCTTGGCCCTCGAGAACGCCCGCAACACTGGCCAGGCGCAGGACGTGGGGCCGGTGAGGGAGCTTCTCCACAAGGTCGCCGGCACCGCGGCCCCGGTCGGCTTCCCCCAGCTGTCCCGGCTCGCGCGCTTCGGCGAGGAGCTGGCGGTGCTGGTGCTCACCGGCGACGCAAAGACCTCGGATGCGACGCTGACGCTGCTCGGGCGGGTCCTCGACGCAGTCGAGGCCGAGCTCAACGCGACCCTGACTGGCAGCCCGGCCCCCGCGCCAACTCCCTCCGCCCCGAGCGACCTGCCTGAGCTCAACCCGGTGACCCGCACCGGCCCCGGCCCGCGCCCCGAGGGCGTGACGGGTGAGAAGCCCCAGGTGCTGATGGTGGACGGCGACATCGTCAGCGTGAAGCTCTTCGGCAAGGTGCTCACCGACCACGGCTT
The DNA here is from genome assembly GCA_043776025.1 of Archangiaceae bacterium. Classification (GTDB taxonomy): domain Bacteria; phylum Myxococcota; class Myxococcia; order Myxococcales; family Myxococcaceae; genus JAYVRT01. The sequence goes on from JAYVRT010000636.1 coordinate 16,884, forward strand.
CGAGCTGAAGTCGGTGAAGGGTGGCGAGGCGACCCGGCTGCTCGAGGAAGGGTTTGGCGACGTGCTGCTGCTCGACGTCGCGAGCGCCGTCACCGACAGCGCCCGCGCGATGGTGACGCTCGCCCGGCCCCGTCGGATTCCGATCGTGGCGATGAGCAAGCTGGCGCGGGACCACGAGGCGATGGCGGCGTTCGCCAAAGACGTCGACGAGTTCCTCACCAAGCCGATCGCCCCCGAAGTGATGGTCGCCAAGGTGCGCGCCCTGGCCGAGCGGCGCCGGGCGGTGCGGGCGGCGCGATCGCGGGCGCCCACCGCCCTCAACCCGGGCCTCAAAGCGGCCCCTGTGGCGCCCGTGCTGGTGGTCGATGACAGCCGCGTGATTCGCGGGCTGGTGCGCGAGTTCCTCGCCGAGTCGAAGATCGAAGTGGTGGAGGCGGAGGATGGCAGCGAAGCGCTCAAGCTCCTCGAAGGGTTGGAGCGGCCACCCGCTGCCGCGGTGATCGACATGCAGATGCCGGTGCTCGACGGGCTCGGCCTCACCCGGGCGTTGCGAGCCCTGGAGAAGATGAAGGGGTTGCCGATCGTGTTGCTGAGCGCGCAGGACGACCCGGGCTCACAGCAGGCGGCCACCGAAGCCGGGGCGAACGCGTTCCTGGTGAAGCAGAAGTTCGATGCGCCGGAGCTGCGCAAGGCGCTGCGGGCCGCGGGGATGGCGATCGACGAGCCGAAGTAGTCGCTACGGCTGGGGCGCCGCGGGGGCCTTGAGCATCGCCGCCCGCTGCAGGTGCACCTTCACCCGGGCAACGAGGTCTGCGCCCTCGAACGGCTTGCGGATGAAGTCGTCGCCGCCCACCGAGAGCCCTTTCACCCTCTCGTCGAGAGAGCAGGCGGCGGAGAGGAAGATCACCGGGACCCGGCCGACGTCGGGGCGGGCCTTG
>JAYVRT010000637.1:0-17817 GCA_043776025.1 Archangiaceae bacterium
TTCGTCCGCTTCTGCGACTGCTTCAACATTCCCCTGGTCACCTTCGTCGACGTGCCTGGCTTCCTTCCCGGCACCACCCAGGAGTGGGGCGGGATCATCAAGCACGGGGCGAAGCTGCTCTACGCCTTCGCCGAGGCCACCGTGCCGAAGGTCACGATCATCACCCGCAAGGCCTATGGCGGCGCTTACGACGTGATGGCGAGCAAGCACATCCGCGCCGACGTCAACTTCGCCTGGCCCACCGCGGAGATCGCGGTGATGGGCCCCGACGGCGCGGTGAACATCGTCTTCCGCAAGGAGCTCGACGGCGCCAAGGACGCGGTGGTGGAGAAGGCGCGGCTGGTCGCCGAATACCGCGAGAAGTTCGCCAACCCCTTCAAGGCCGCCGAGCTCGGCTACGTCGACGAGGTGATTCGCCCCGAGGCGACGCGGGAGAAGGTGATCCGCTCACTCGAGCTGCTCAAGGACAAGCGCCAGGAGAACCTGCCGCGCAAGCACGGCAACATCCCGCTTTAGTCGGCGGGCTCGCTGGCACTGCGTCTGGCTACTGGCACAGACAGGTCTGATCCGAGAAGGTGTAGGTCGAGGTGCTGTTGGGGCACGCCGCGGTCGCGGGCGCGACTGCGTTGCAGAGCACCGGGGTCTCCGTGCTGCAGCCCGAGCCGCCGTTGAACCTGTAGTACGCGCAGCTCCCGTAGATCGACGCGGTGTAATAGGGGCTGTAGTCGATGCGGCACGACTGCAGGTTCTTGCAGGTGAGCGCGTGACTGGCGCAGACCGCGTCGCACGAGGCCCTCGTGGTGTCACGCACTGCCGCGGTGCACGCATTGTTCTTACAGACCGCCGAATGCTGAGCCAGGCCCTTGGCTTGCGCCCACACGTCGCAGTCGTTGCCGCAGCTTCCGCACTCGCTGGTGGTGTTGAGGAAGGAGCAGTAGGCGTTGGCTCCCGACGAGCACGAGGTGCTTCCGGCCGGACACATCGGCACACCGTTGGTGCACACGCCGACGCCGCCCGGCGCTTTCCGGCCGCACTGCCCGCAGTTGGTGACGCTGGTCTTGAGGTCGACACAGGCCCCGCTGCAGGCGCTCAGGCCGGATCCGGAGCAGCTCAATGCCAGCATCAGCGTCGCGGTGCCCTGCCCGCTCGAGTGATCATAGAAGTGAGCCGTCAGCGCAATCGTGCCGCCGTTGGTTCCGAAGGTCAGCGCGCTGGCCGGCAAGGAGGCCCAGGTCAGCGTGAAGGTGTACTGACCGACCGCTCCAGAGAAAGCGCCGACGTTGGTGTTCGCGGGACCGGCGGTGAGTGCTCCGCCCGAGAGATCGCCGACACCGTCGGGGTCGGTGACCGTCGCGCTGAGGGTGATGATGTTGTGGTCGGTCAGCGGCGCAGATTGCGTGAAGCTCTGCACCACTGGCGCGTTCGCACCCGTGCTTCCGGCGGCACCTCCGCCAGTCCCTACTCCTCCGCCAGTCCCTACTCCTCCGCCCGTCCCTACCCCTCCACCCGTCCCTACCCCTCCGCCCGTCCCTACCCCTCCACCCGTCCCTACTCCTCCGCCCGTCCCGCCTGTCCCGCCTGTCCCTGAACCGCCACCCGCGGCTGCGGCGACGCAGTGGCCCGAGCAGGTCTGCGCGGCGGCGCAGGTAGAACACGACTCACCGTTCCGCCGCAGTGCTCGATCGTCGTGCCTGCCTGGCAAATACCCGAGGCGCCACAGCAGCCTGCGCAGTTCGCGGGAGAGCAGCTGCCGGAAGGCGAACCTCCGCAGGCCGCGGAGATGAGGCAGAGCGCCGACAGCGCCACGAAGACCAGTCCTCGGATGAGAGAGCTCATGTGCGGGTCTGGACCCCGCACCGCGACGGTGTGTGTAAACTAACATTTCAGGGAAATTGTTTTGGGCAGCCGGTGCCGATTCAGGTGGGTTGGGCGCCCGGCCGCAGGTACGGCGCGATCTGCTCGCGGAAGTTCTTCGTCCACGGCGTCGGGGTGCGCTTGTCGGCATCGACCCGGACAATCACCCGGCTGCCGGTGGCGCAGTCGGTGTCCTCGTCCATCGGCATCACGCAGAAGCCGAACTTGAGGCTGGTGGTGCCCAGGTGCTCAACCCAGACCCGGACCCGCACCTCGGAGACCCCGACGACCGCGCGGTGGTACTCGACGTGGTTCGCCCGCACCAGGTGGAATTGATCGGGGTTCTTCTGCATGTCGAGCGTGCTGCCCCACCCCAGCCGATGCCAGAAGCTGCCGATGGTCCGCTCGAACAGCAGCAGGTAGCGCGCGTTGTGGAGGATTTGAAACGCGTCGAGGTCGTCGAAGTAGACGCCGTGCACCGCCTCGTGAAACCGGACTCCGACCGAAGAACTCATCGACCAGGGAGGATAGCTGCTCGGCGCGACTCGAACCCGAACATCCGCATCGGAGCGGTGAAGTCCGGCCCTCAGCGGGCGACGAGCTGGGTGCCGGTCTCGACGCGCAACGCGTGGAGGTCTCCGCCGAGCGCGAAGCGGAGCAGCTCGCGGACCGCGCGATCTGCCGCGGCCCCCTCGGGGAAGACCCGCGCGCGCACCGGCGCGAAGTCCCCGGTGACGAGCGTCGCCGCGCGAATCGGGCTGTGGCGTGCGCCCTCGAGGTAGTCGGCGAAGTCGTCCGGCCTCGACACCGGCAGGTACTTACCCACCAGCCGCTGCAGCTGGCCGAGCGCGGCCTTGTCGAGCGCCTTGTCGAGCCGCTTCCGCTCGGCCTTGAGCAGCTTTGGATCCGCCTTGCAGACGTACTCCGGCTCTCCCAACGACAGCGCCGCCTCGAAGACGATCGCCAGCTGCTCGGGCGGGAGCATCATCACCAGCGACAGCTCGGGCCGCAGGTAGGCGAGCCGGCTGCCGATCAACGCCGCGAGCGCCGCGGGGTGCGGCTCGTTGAGGAACTTCTCCCCCACCACCAGGCTCAAGGGGTAGGTCGGGTAGATGCGCAGCGAGGCGGAGTCGTCCGCGTGAGGCTCGCGCCGACCCGAGGACTGGGGCGCGAGGTAGGGCGAGAGCAGGTTGAGCCCCTCGAAGCCGAGCGCGGAGGAGACCTCGGCAAGCTGCACCAGCGACGGGTGGCTCGCCCCGGCGAGGCTCAGGGCGTGCTTCTTCGGGTTCAACTTGAAGTCGCCGGCGCTGGCGCCGAACTTGTGGCCTCCCTCGGTGAAGATGAGAGCGAACAGCTCGCCGATGGATCCCGTCGCCGCGGGGTGGAGCAGCCGGTTGCGCCACTGCTGGCCCGTCACCTTCGAGCGGAACCGCGGCGGCACCTGGACCTTCGGCAGCAGCTTGCCCAGCAGCGCCTCGTGCGTGGCCTGGGGGACTCCCGCGAGCGTCACCGCTGCCCGCGCGCCGAGGAACGCCGCGTCGAGGTCGCCGGTGCGCTCGGCCAACTGCACCGCCGCGGCGCAGAGCTTGCCGAGGTTCGGCGTCGTCGGCAGCGCCCGCAGGTAGGCGTCGAGCGCGTCGAGCGCGCGGTCGGGCAGCTCGATCGCCAGGTCGGCGAAGGTCTCCTGCGCCAACGCGTCGTGCGGGAGCAGCATCGCCCCCGCCTCGAACGCAGCGACGGCCCCGGCGCGATCCTTCAGCCGCATCAGCCGCAGCTCTCCCAGCGTGCGCAGCAGCGCCGCCCGGGCCGCGGCGGTGGCGGGCGCCTCGGGGAGCCGGCGAATCATCCGCTCGTAGCAGCCGTCGAGCTTCTTCCACTGCTGGGCCGTGCCGAGCAGCGTCTCGACCAACGCGAGCGCGGAGGTGAACGCAGGGTCCTCGTCGAGCGCGGCCTCGAGGAGGTCGATCGCGCGGTCCAGCTCCGTGGAGACGCGGCCGAGCAAATCGGCCAGCACCAGCGTGTCGCGGCGGCGCTCCTCCCGGGTCAGGTCCGTCAGCTCGAGCAGCCGCTGCAGCGTCTGCGTCGCCTTCCGGTTGTGGCCGGCGTCGCGGTAGGCGGGGTGCAGCCGCTGGAGCACTGCCTTTGCCTCGGGGCGCAGCTCCAGCGCCTTGACGAAGCCTTCGATCGCGCGGACCGGGCTGCCCAGCTTGTCCTGCGCCAGCACCCCGAGTTCGAAGAGCAGATCGAACCGCTCAGGAACGGGCGCGACCGCCGCGAGCCGCTGCCGGTAGAGGATCGCCTTCTCGAACAGCTGCAGCGTGTCGGCGATCTGCACCAACAACCGCAGCGCCTCGGGGTGCACCGGGTCGAGCTCGAGCACCCGCTCGGCCGAGGCCTGCGCCTTCGGCACCTCGCCGAGCTTCCAGTGCATCTGCCCCAACTGCACCCGCACCGCGGCGCGCGCGGGCCGCTCGAGGGTCTCGGCGTGGTGGGCGAGGAATTGCTCGAGCCGCGCCGCCGCCTCCGCGGTCCGGCCGGAGGCGTCGAGCAGCTCGACCTCGCCGCGCAGCGCGTTCGCATCAACCGGGTCCAGCTGCAGCGCGCGGGCGTAGGTGCCCAGCGCGCGCGGGCCCTGACCGAGCTGCCGTTGCACCCCGCCCAGCTGGCACAGCCGCTTGACCAGGTCGCGGGTCTTCACCGGCTGCTCCCGTTCGAGCACCGAGATCGCGCCTTCGAGGACACCGCTGGCCCGGCCCCACGCGCCGGCGGCGGCGAGCAGGTCGGCCAGGGGGAGCGCCGCCTCGAGCGCGTCGGGGCGCTCGGTGAGCGCGTGCTGGTACCAGTCGGTGGCGTGCGCCGGGTCCTGGGCGCGCTGTTCGAAGTGCCGGGCGAGCTCGAGCGCCGCGGCGCTGCGATCCGCCGACGACGGCGCGCGCTTCGCCTCGTGCGCCAGGTTCTCCTCGTAAGCGGGCCACTCCTGCGCCTTGAGGTACAGCTTGCGCAGACGCCGCAGCGACGGGAGGTGAAGCGGGTCGACCTTCAGCGCCCTGAGGTAGCTGGCCCGCGCGCCGGGCAAGTCGGCCAGCCGCTCCTCTTTGAGGATTCCCACCTCCAGCTCGCGCGTCGCGCGCTCGGCGGGCGCGGTCTCGAGCTCGGCGTCGCGCTGCAACAGCCCGGCGGCGGCGAGGAAGCGGCCCTCGGCCTGGTCGAGCTTCGCCAGCGCCTTGATCGCGGGCCGGTGCACCGGCAGGTACTCCAACGCACGCGACCACCAGCGCGCCGCGCCCGCGGAGTCGCGCAGGTGCTCGAGCGTCACCCGCCCCAGCTCGGTGCAGAGGGTGGCGCGGGTAGCGGGGAGCCCGGCGATCTCCACGTGCCGCGCGAGCGCCTCGGTCAACGGCCGCCAGCGCCCGTCGGCGCGCCGCAGCCGGGCCAGCGCCTCGAGCGCCTTGACCTCGGTCGGCCGCAGCTGCACCACCGCCTCGAGACAGCGGTCGGCCTGCAGCGGCGTCGTCCGCTCCTCCCACAGCTGCGCCGACTTGTAGAGCAGCTCGATCTTCTCCTCGACGTCGTGGGTGCGCGGCAGCCGCAGCTCGTAGGCGCGCAGCAACTCGGAAGGGTGCTTGAGCTGGGTGTAGAGCCGCTCGAGCGAGCGGAAGGCGTCGGCGGACGCGGGCTCGTACTCCAGCGCCTGGACGAAGGCGGCGACAGCGGCCTCGGGGTCTTGGAGCTGTTGCTCCTGCAGGTGCGCGATCTCGTGTTGGGTCCGCGCCCGCTCGATGGGGGTGGTGCTGATCATCCGCACCTTCAGCAGCGCGCTGAGCGCCTCGGGCCACTGCTGGTGGCGGCGAAAGAGCGCGACCAACCGCTGGGCGCTCTCGACGTCCGCCTTCACCTCGAGCAGCCGCGCCAGGGCGTGGGCCGCCGCGGCCGGCGCCTGAAGCTTCTCTTCGTGCAGCAGGGCGAGGCCGCCGAGCAACTCCACCCGCCGCTCGAGCGTCGTCGCCGCTTCGACCTGCAGCTCGAGCGCTCCGGCGAGCCTCGCGTGGAGCCCGCGCCGGGTGAACATCGCGGCGAGGGCCTCGAGCGCGGCGGGGTTCGACGGATCGTGCGCCAACAGCCCGCTGAGCGTCTGCTCCGCGGCGTCGACCTGGTCGAGCTGCAGATCCTCGAGCCCCGCGAGCGAGAGGCTGACGGCAATCGAGGCGGCGCCGAACGGGAGCGCCTCGAGCACCTCGCGGTAGACCTTGGCCAGCGCCGGGACGGCATTGAGCTTCTTCGCCAGCCGCTCAGCCCGCTCGCGGCGCGGGGCGGAGGCCGGGTCCTGCACCACTGCGCGCTGGGCCCACCCGAGCGCGCCAGGGAGATCGTTGAGCCGCGTCTCGTGCACCCCGGCGAGCTCGTCGTGGGTGGCGAGGCGCTCGGTGGGCGGAAGGTTCGGGAGGAAGCGGGCGAGGAGCGCCGCGTAGGGCGGCCAGGACTGGGCACCGGAGTAGACGGCGCGCGCTTGATCGAACGCGGGGCGCGAGGTGGGCTCGTGGACCAGCACCGACTCCAGGGCCGCGGCGGCGCCCGCGACGTTGGCGTTGCGCCCCTCGACCCCGGCGAGCTCGAAGAGCGTCACCACCGCCTGTTGCAGGTGCCCCGCCTCATGGTGCAGCCGGGCGAGGCCCGCCAGCGCTCGGGCCGCCTCGGGAAGCGCGCTCTGGGCCAGCAGCAACACCCGGAGCCGCTCGAGCTCGGCCTCGTCGCTGGGGGCCAGGTCCAGCGCCTGGCGCGCGGCTCCAACCGACGCGTCGCGATCGCCCAGCTCGAAGAGCACCTCGGCCCGGCGCAGGTGGTGTGAGCGCTTCACCGCCGGCTCTTCCCGCGCGGCGGCGAGGTCGGCGAGCACCTGGGCCAGCTCGCGCTTGAGGCGGAGCGATTCGTAAATCTCCCTCAGCGCCTCCAGCGCGCCGAGGTGCCTCGGCATCCGGGTCAGCACCGCGCGGTACCGGGCTGCCGCCGCCTGGGGCTGGGTGAACTTCCGGTAAGACAGCTCGCCGAGGCGGAACTCGAGCTGCGCGGCGTCGGCCGGCGCCAGCGTCACCGCCAGCCGCGACTGCAGCGCCCGCTCGAGCTCGGGGTGCCGCCCGGACGCCTCGAGCCGCTCGCACAGCAGCTCGAACGCCTCGACGTTGAGCGGCTCGTCGGAGAGCAGCTGCCGGCACAGGGCGATGCTGCGCTCGGGGTCGGTGGCGATGCACAGCCGCGCGAGCTTCAGCCGCACCTGCTGCCGCTGCCCGACGTTCACCTGGCCCAGCAGGTGGGTGAGGATCTCCAGCAACCGTTCGGTCTGCCCGGTGCGCTCGTAAATCGCCTCCAGCGCGCGCGCGGCCTCGAGGTGGGTGGCGTCGCGGTGGAGCACCGCCCGCCACGACTCCGCCGCCCGCTCGGGTTGGCGGAGCCCGTCGTTGGCGAGGGTGGCGATCCGCACCAGCAGCGAGATCTTCTCCAGCCCTTCGGGCGCGGCGCGCTCGCGGGCCTCGAGCACCGGCATCAGCTCGGTCCAGCGGGAGAGCGCCTCGAGGACGCGATCCAGCCGCGGCCAGACCCGCTCGGTGCTCTGAGGCGCCAGCTCGAGCACCTTGCGGTACAGCAGCACCGCCCGCTCCGGCTTGCCCAGCGGCCCCTCGCACAGCCCGCCGAGCGCGAGGCTGACCTCGGCCGCGTCCTGCCGCTCGAGCTGCGGCAGGACCTCGTCGAGCAGCGCGCCCAGCTCAGCCTGGCACTGCGCCACGTTCGCCTGTTCGATCAGCCGGGTTCGCAGCGCGGGGTCAGAGGGCGACTCGCGGTAGGCGTGCGCCAGCGCCGCGAAGCACAGCTTCGGATCCTCCTGTTGGTCGAGCCGCAGCTGGGCCAGCTCGAGCCAGAGCGCGCGCCGCTTGGTGGGCTTGAGCGCCCGTCCGGCACAGGCCTCGAGCAGCACCAGCAGCTTCCTCACGTCGCGGCCGCGGCGGTAGGCGCCGAGCAACAGGTCTTCGGCCGGTTCCCAGCCGGGCTGCTCGTTGACCAACAGCTCCAGCTCGCCGAGCGCGCCGGGGTCGCCGGGGTGACCCTGGAGAAGCTCGCCCAGCAACGGCAGCGCACCCGCGCCGTTGTCCAGCTGCACCCGCCGCACCACCGCCAGCCGCAGCAACAGCTCGCTGCGATCCTTCGGCTCGAGGTGGAGCCGCCGCCCGAGCACCTCGGCCAGCTCGGGCCAGCGCTTGAGCACCTGGCAGAGGCGGTCGAGCCGCAGCAGCGTGTCGCCGTCCTCAGGCCGCAGCTCGAGCAGGCGGCGCAAGGAGAGGTAGGCGCCTTCGGCGTCAGCGAGGGAGTCATCGCGCAGCACGCCGAGCTGCCGCAGCAGCGCCACCCGCTCGTCGTCCCCTCGCGCCAGCTTCAGCCTTCGCTCGAGCACCTCGAGCAGCTCGCCCCACCGCGAGCCGGCCTCGAGCAGCTGCGAGGCCGCGCCGAGCGCCTCGGCGTCGTCCGGGACCAACAGCAGCAGCGCCCGCCAGGCCTCGAGCGCCGCCGCGGGCTCGGCGCGAAGGGTTCGCAGCTGGGCCAGGGGACGCAGCATCCCGATTCGGCTGGCGTCGTGTTGGGCGCGCGAGCTCGCCTCGAAGAGCAGCTCGGCCAGCCGGTCCTCCGCCCTTGCGGGACCGGCGAGCGCGAGCGCGCGGCCGAGCGCCGGGCCGTCGTCGGGGAATTCGCCGAGCACCCGCGCCACCGCGTCGAAGGCGGGGCCGGGCGCGTCGAGCGACAGGTGCAGGTCGGCGATCCGGTGAAGCAGGCCGGCCCGGGCTTCGCCGGCCGACCACTCGGCGCGCACCTCGAGCGCTTCGAGTTGTTGGGCGTGGTCGCCGTTGCGTTGGTAGTACCGCTCCAGCAGCGCGGCGGCGCGCTCGGCGGCCGGGCGATCCGACCGGAGGATGGTCTGCAGCGCCTCGATGGCGCCCGGGTGGCTTCCCTCGCGGCCGAGCACGCCGCCGAGCAGCTCGAGCGCCGCGGCGTCGTTCTTCAGCGACTGGTGCTGCACGCTGGCGAGGCGGACGCACAGGCCGAGCTCGAGCGCGTCGTCGCCGGCGGTGCCCGCGTCGCGCACCTGCTGCGAGAGCAGCTCGGCGAGCTCTTCGAAGCGGCTGTTGGTCTCGAGCAGCCGTTGAAGGTTCTGCAGCACCGCCGGGTCGCCCGGAGCGGCGATCAGCGCGGCCCGGTTGGCCTCGATCGCAGCGGCCGGATCCCACAGTTGAACCTCTTCGACGCCGGCGAGCTCCAACAGCAGGGCCACCCGCTTCGGCGCCGAAGGCTCGAGCTGCGCCCGGTGGCGCAGCAACGGTGGCAGCCGGTCGTAGGCGTGGTCCGCCCAGTGGAGCCCGCAGAGCGCGACCAGCGGCTCGACGTCGTCCGGCGCGCGGCGGGCGACCTCGCCCCACGCTTCGGTGGCACCGACGCGCTGCCCCAGGTGCTGATGAATCCGGGCGATCCGCCGCCACAGCTCGATTGTGTCCTCGGCGGCGATCGCCTCCCCTGCCCGCTCGCGGAAGATCTGCAGCAGCGCTTGCCACTGGCCCGTCGCCTCGGCGAGCCGCTCGAGCTCGGCGCGGACCTTCGCGTCCTCAGGAGTGCGCAGGTAGAGATCCCGCAGCGCGGTGAACGCCCGCGGCAAGTCATGCAGCGACTCGCGCAGCGCCCCGAGCTCCTCGAGCAGCCGCAGCTGACGCTCCGGCGGCGCCGCTGACAGCTGCAGCTCGAGCGCCTCCGCGAGGCGGGTGGAGTCGCCCTGCGCCCGGTAGACGCCCTCGAGCAGCTGGGCGATGCGCGGCCGCAGCGCGGCCTCGCGGGTCAACAGGGTCTGCAACCCCGCGACCGCCGCGGCGTCGGTCGGTTGGCGCTGGAGGACCAGGCCGAAGAAGCGCAGCGCCTCTTCTGGGCGGCTGAGCGGACCGAGCGCGAGCTGCGCGAGCTTCAGCTCCAGGCGCGCGGCGTCGCCGGACCGCTGGTGCGCCAGCGCCAGTTGCTGCTCGAGCACCTTCGCTGCGTCGGCGGGCTGGCCCAGCTGCTCGAGCAGCCGCGCCAGCGCTTCGAGCGCCGCGGCGTCCTTCGGGGCGCGCTCGAGGATTTGCCGGTGGGCGCCGGAGGCCAGCGCGAGGTCCTTCAGCTGCGCCTCGGCCAGCGTGGCGAGCTCACGCAGCGCGGTCAGCTGCTCGTCGCGCGTCGGGAGCAGCGGGGCGAGGCCCTTGAGCGCCCGCCCCAGCGCGGGCCCGTCGCCCCCGGCGCGGTGAAGCGCGACCAGCTCGCGCAGCGGCTCGAGCGCCGAGGGGTCGAGCGCAGCGAGCTCTTCCCAGGCGCGCACACCGAGCGCGGGCCGGGCGAGCTCGTGGGAGTAAAGGCGAGCGACGACGCAGCGCAGGGCCAGCGCGAGGCGGGGTGGCGGAGCGCGCTCGAGCAGGTCCTCGTAGGCGCCCACCAGCTCCTCCTCCAGGTGCGCCGAGCGCGAGAGCCGCTCGAGCTCGGCGCGGGCGAGGTCGTCTTCCGGGCGCTCGAGCACCAGGCGCAGCTTCCCGGCGAACGCCTGTTTGAGATCTCCCAGCGACTCGTGGAGGCCGGCGAGCTCGACGCGCTGGGTGCGGTTGTGCCCCCCACCGGGCAGCTCGGAGAGCACCTCGAGCACGGCGACCCGCTGCCACCCCTCGCCCGGCCCGAGGAAGACGCTCTCGAGCAGCGCCGCGGCGTGGGGCCGCACCTGCTCGTCGGAGATCCACGCGACGAGGTCCGCGACCGCGCGGGGCTCACTGGGGTTGCGCCGCAGCACCTGGGCGTGAACGTCGACGCCCAGCAGCTTCTCGCCCGCGGAGGCCAGCGCCCGCGCCTGCTGCACCTGGCGGTGGGTGCGCTCGGTGTCGTTGGGAGCAGCAGCCGCGAGCCGGCTCAGCGTCTCCGCCCGTTCGCGGTGGCGGCCGAGCAGCCCCAGCACCCGCTCGAGCGCGATCAGCGCGTCGAGGCCCTGGGTGAGCGCGAAGAGCGCGAGCAAGGTCGAGGCCGCTTCGTCGAAGAGCTCGCCGTGCTCGTACGCCGCGGCGAGCTCGAGCAGCGCGGCGGGGCGCTCAGCGGGCGAGGCGCGATCGGCGCGCTGGTTGAGCAGCACCGCGAGGTCGTTGAAGCGGCCAGCCTCGGTGAAGAGCGCGACCAGCCGCGCCCCAGACTCAGCGTCCCCCGGGCTCTGGGCGAGCAGCTCCGACCAGACGGAGATCGCCTCGTCCTTCTGCCCCCGGCTCTCACGGCGCCGGGCGAGGGAACGAAACAGCGAGACCCGCGCCGGCCCCGGGGGCTGCGCGCCGGCGATCTCCAATAGCAAGGCGTCGAGGTCGTCGGCGGCCCCGGTGAGCTCCGCGAGCCCGACGCAGCGGTCGAAGATCGCCGGGTCCTGCGGCGCCTCGCGCAGCGCGCGGGTGATCGCGAGGAAGCCGAGCTCGGCGTCCTCGAGCGGCCCGGCGTGCAGGTCGGCGATGCGGTGGAGGATCGCCGCTCGCTCGCGCGGTCCCGTCTGGGTGGCCAGCTGCGCTTCGAGGATCTGCACCACGCTGGAGAAATCGCCGAGCTTGTCGAGCGCGGGAGCCGCGAGCCGCGCCGCCTCTTCCTGCACCGGACCCGAGGTGGACGCGAGCTGGGCGAGCGCGGCGACGGCCTGCGCGTTCTCCGGCTCCTGGGTGAGCACCTCGAGCAGCAGCGCCAGCGCCCCCGCGTCGTCGGCCGGAGCGCTGAGCTTCAACCGCGCCAGCCGCAGCGCGAGCGAGAACTGTTCGGGGGAGTTCTCTTCGCGCGCGAGCTTCAGGTTTCGCGCCACCACCCCGGCGAGGCCGGCGGTGTTCTGGGTCTGCTCGTAGAGCCGCTGCAGCGTCTTGAGCAGCGCGCGATCCTTCGGCGATTCCTCGACCAGTGCTTCGTAGGCGTGGGCGGCGCCGGCGTGGTCGGCGAGGCTGTCTTCGCAGAGGTTGGCGAGCTCGAGCAGCAGCCGGGTGCGGGCGGGACCCGGCGGGCTGGCGGAGATCTGCCAGCGGCGCACCCGCGCGAGCCGGGCGAGGTCTCCGCGGGCGCGGCACTTCTCCGCGTAGGCGTTGAGCAGCTCGGCGTCGCCAGGCGCAGCCTCCGCGGCCCACTCCCAGGCCTCGAACGCCTGGTCGCGGTTGCCCAGCGCGTCGTGCAGTTCGGCGATCCGGCGCAGCAGCGCCGGGTCCTTCTGGTTCGGATCGCGCTCGAGGCGGTCCTCGTAGGCGCCGAGCAGTTCGTCGTGCGCCCCAACGGCCCCGGCGACCCGTTCGAGCTCGGTGCGCAGACCCGCGGCGGTGGCGCCGGTGCCGTAAGCGCGCAGCAGCGCGCTGAGCGCCGAGCGGGGTTCGCCGGCCTGCTCCCAGCGCTGGGCGAGCTCGGTGAGCAGCGTCAGCTTCTCTCCTGCCGCGGCGACCTCGACCTGCGCCTCGAGCGCCTCGGCCAGCCGGCGGGGATCTCCCGCGGCCCGCAGCACCGGCTCGAGGGCGCGCGCCGCGGCTGCGCGCGCCTCGGGCACCCCGAGCATCCGCTGCAACCCGACCGCCGCGTGGCCCACCAGCTCGTCGGATTTCAGGGCGACGGCGTAGGCGGCGACCGCGGCCGGGTCCCCCCTTCGCTCCAGCAGCTCTCCGCGCCGCAGCTGCAACAGCGCGAGCGACCCTGGGCTGTCGACCGCGGATGCCTGGTTGAGCGACTCGTCGAGCGCGGCCAGCGCCTCCCCCGGTGACTGCGAGGCGACGAGGAAATCGGCCGCCTCGACGAACCGGGTGTGGCGCTGCGCCCCGGGGACGGTGGTGCGCGCGAGGCGAAGGCTGACCTCGGCGGCGCTCTTCGGATCCCGCGCGTCGCGGAACAGGCGCACCAGGTGCTCGAGCGCCTCGGCGTCGTTGGGCTCCACCGCGAGCAGGTCGTTCCACAAGACGGTCGCCAGCCGGTGCTGGCCCAGCTCGCTGCGCAGCCCCGCGGCGAAGCGCAGCAGCCCCGCGAGCTCGACCGAGCTCTCGACGTTCTCCGACTGGGCCTCGACGGCCTCGGCCACCTCCTCGAGCGCGTCGGCCTCCGCGGCGAGGACGCGCAGCTGGGGAAGCAGGCTCAGCCGTGAAGTCGCGGCGCCGAAGGTGGCGAGGGCGGCGAGCAATTCCTGGGTGGGGTTGACGAGGCGGTCGATCAACGCCCGGGCGCCCGCGTGGCTGGGGGAAGCGACGAGCAGCTCGCGGGAGAGCGCCACCGCGGCGGCAGGCGCGCCGAGCGCGTCGGCCTGCAGCTGGGCGAGCTCGAAGGTCAGCGCCCAGCGACGCTCTGAAGTCGCGGCGGCGCGGCCTTTCTCGAGGGCCTGGGCGAACAGCGCCGGTCGCGCGAGGGTGCGGGTCGCGAGGCCGACGCCGGCCAGCGCTTCGGTGTCGTCCGGCGCGCGCATGAGCACTTGGAGCCAACACTCGAGCGCAGCCTCGGCGTCGGGGGCGCGGGCGTCCCGAAGCCGGCCGGCGACGCGCCAGCTCTCGATTCTCGCCGACCCTTCGGGCTCCAACCGAGCGCGCTTCTCGGTCCACTGGGCCAGCGCCGTCCACTCTTCGCGCTTCTGGTGCAACCGGCACAGACCTTCGACGGCTTCGAGGTCCGCGGGCATCGCGGCGAGTGCGGCGCTCAAGTGCTCGAGCGCCGCGACGTCGTCGCCGAGCCGTCGCTCGCACAGCCCCGCGAGCCGCTTGTGCAGCGCGGCCCGGCCAGCACTCCCCGACTTCTCGACCAGCGCGTTGAGCAGCTCGACGAGGACCTCGACCGACTTCGCCTCGACGGCGATCTCCTCGGCCTGAGCATAGAGGCCGGCGTCGGAGGGGGCGACGTCGATCGCCTTCGCCAGGGTCGCGAGCGCGAGGTCGGGCTGGCGCAGTTCGAGGCGGTAGAGCTGGGCGATGCGCTGCAGCCACGCCTGCTTCTCGGCCGCGGTGGCGGGGCCGCTCTCGAGCACCCGCAGCGCGGTGATCACCCCCTGGTGGTTGTTGCCGCGCTCGTAGACCGGGACGAGGAAGCGCGCGGCTTCGATGCGGTCTGGCGTCTGCAGCAACTGCTCGAGCGTCGCCACCGCGACTGGATCTCCAGGGCGGTTTGCGAGGCGCTGGGCGCAATCTCTGAGTTTCTCGGAGAGGGCCACGAGGGAGGCGGACTCTAGCCCCGGAGACGAGCCAGGGAAGGAGATCAAGCCGGGTTCGGCCGGGGTCAGCGCGGACCCGGAATCGAGCCCCGGACCCGGCCTCCCAGCCGCCAAGTGACCGGTGTGACTGGCGGGCTCACTGGTTCAGCGGTTGCACCGGTCTGGGGTGTGCCCGCCAAGACAATTGCCGCCCTGTTGTTGGTCTCCCAGTTTGCTTGCGGAGGGCCGCTGGCTGCGCCGCCCCCGGAGCAGTTGGCCGTCTCCCAGGCCGAGCTGCGTTCCCCGCACGTTCACCGCGCGACGGTCGGGGTCGCGGCCAGCTCGACCCAACCGGATTTCAAGAAGCGGTTCGCGGTCGCCGCTACGCCCGACCTCTTCATCGCCTTCGATTCCCGCTCCAAAGCCGGTGTCAGCCACCGCGCGCGCTTCGAGATCAACGGCCCTTCGGGAGCGATCTACCAGGCGACCGAAGTGCCGTTCGTTCAGTCGGGAGGCACGACACGGGTGTGGACGTGGCTTCCGGTCGCCGGGACCTGGATCGAGCAGTACTCGATGACGGGCAACTGGGAGGTGAAGGTCTTCGTCGACGACGCTGCGGACGCCGCGGCCACCAGCACCTTCCTGCTGCAGTAGACGTTCACAGCCCGGTCTGCAGCATCTCCGCCACCACCCGGCGGATCAGCTCACGCCGGACTTCTTTCCGCGCGTGCTCCACCGCTCGCAGGTGCGGCCTGCGGGTGCGTTCGCGGGAACGCGCCGCGGTGCGCAGCACCATCTCCACCCGGGTCGGCTCGAGCTGAAACGGGCGTCGGGCGTCGGTTCGGAGAAACCACGCGATGCCCTTGGCGGCGAGCACCTTCGAGAGGGTGCGGCGGGCGTCGGCGACGAGGGCGAGGTCGATGATGTCTGCCATGTGCGGCGTAACCTCATACAGAAACCCAAAGGCGTCCAATTCGTCGCAACCCGACCCGCTCCGCTGGCGGTTTGGCTATTCTTTGACACTGGATGAGCGACGGCGCGGAGTGGGTCGGCTGGGTCGGCCCTGCACGAAACAATGAAGCGTCAGCGCTCGAGCAGCTCGAGCAGTACTTCACGCCCTTCATCCACGCCGTCGCGCTCTCCCGTGTGGGACACCACCTCGCGGGAAAGCTGATCAAGCCAGCGTTCGCGCTCGCGGTCCGCCGCCTCGCGACGCTCTCCGAGGACTCCGCCTTCGGCACCGCGGTGTTGACCGCGGCGCGCGAGCAGGCGGCGGAGGTGGCCAAGACGCCGGGTGCGACGACGGACCGCGCCGCCGACGTCACCCACAACCCCGGGCTCGCGACGGTGGCGAAGCTCCGCCAGCTCCCGGAGGCCTCGCGCGAACGGCTGCTGATGCGCCTGCTCGAGGGAATCCCCGGCTTCGAGATCGCCGAGGTCGTCGGCGGGGACGAGGCCCTCGTCCGCGCCGAGCTCGAGCGCGGGGCGGCGAGCCTGGTCAAAGAGCTGACCCACCAATCGATGTCGTTCGTCGGCGACAGCTACCTCTGGTCGCTGGTCGGCGCGCCGCACGCCGCGCTGATCCCGCTGGAGAACCAGCTCACCCCGCTGCGCTACGACCCGACCCTCTCCGTCGATTCCGACGAGACGCCGGCGGTGCCACAGCGCGCGGCAAGCCGCCCGACCGAGGGGCGGCGCTCGACCTCGGACAACCTGCTCGCGATGAAACCTCCGGAGGCCACCGAGCCGTCAGGGGGCAGCCTCGCCCCGTCCGAACCCCCGACCGCCTCCAACCCGATGCCGCTCGAGCCCGCGGTGGCCTCCGATGGCTCGAACCCCTTCGGGACCTCGGTGAAGACGATCGGCGTCGCCGACCTGCCTGCCGCCGCCGACTTCGCCGCGCTCCAGCCGATGATTCAGACGCTGATGGGCGAAGCCGAAGAGGATGACGGCCCGCCGACCCAGGCCAACCTGATGCCGGTGCCGCAGAACGCCCAGCCGCGGCTGGAGAAGGACGTGCCCACCAAGGCAAGGCCCTCCGGCAGCCAGCGCAGCTCGAACGTCAACCTGACCGCGAGCCTCATCGCCGACGATCCGGACTCGACGTCGATCCGCCCCTACCCGACCGCCGAGGTCGAGAAGACCCGGGCGGTCCCCGTCCCGAAGAAACCGGAGAACTGGCGCTCGTCGAACGTGCTCGGCCCGCCGCCGCCGATGCCCACCGGCATCGCGACGATGACCGTGCGCGAGGGCGGGCTGACCCGCAGCTGGCGCCCGTTCGCGATCTCGTCCGTCTTCGGGGTGATCGCCATCGGCGTCGCGGCGCTGCTGTTCGACGGCACGACCAAGCGGGTGCGGCTGGGCTGGGACCTGGTGCCGGTGATGGTCGCCTCGGTCGAGCTCCCCGAGGGGACGACGATCACCGTCGACATGGTCGCCGAGCGCGCGGTGCCCGAGGCCTTCGTCACCTCGTCGGTGGTTCGCCCCGACAGCGTCCAATACCTGATCAACCAGAAGATCCTCGTGCCGACGCAGGCGGGCGATCCGCTGCTCTGGAGCCAGTTCGAGGTCGCCCACGCCAACGAGCGCCTGTCGAAGAAGATTCAGAAGAAGGCCCGCGGCTACGACCTGCTCACCGGCCGGCTGATCGCCGTCGGCGGCTGGGTGCAGCCCAACGACCGAATCGACATCATCGCCAGTCTCCGGCCCAACGCCGGAAAGAGCGGAAAGGTCGCGGTCACCGTGCTTCAGGACGTGCGGGTGCTCTCCACCGGCAAGGTGTCCGTCGCCTCGCTGATGGTGAACGGGAAGGCGACCGAGCGCGACTACGTCGACGTCTCGCTGCTGCTGCTGCCCGAGGAGGCCGAGGTGGTGGCGCTCGCCAACGAGGTGGGCGAGCTGCAGTTCACCCTGCGCCCCGACGAAGACCACGACACGATGGATGCCGAGCACCGCGGCACCAACTCCAAGACGCTGCTCGAGGGAGAACGGGTGCGGCTGCTCCAGGTGAAGCGTTCGGAGATCATCAACCAGGTGCGCTCCAAGGCGCCCCCCAGGTCGAAGTGAGTCCGCGCTACCGCTTCAGGCCGTGCTGCTCGAGCAGCTTGTACAGGTAGCTGCGCGCGATCCCCGCCTCACGCGCCGCCGCCGAGGCGTTGCCCTCGCTGCGCTCGAGCAGGGCCTCGAGGTAGCTGCGCTCGAAGGCCCGCAACGCCTGCTCCCGGGTCTGGTGAAAATCCAGCGCCTCGTCCTTGCCCACCAACCCCGGCAGCGCCGCCTCGGCGCCCAGCGCCACCACCCGCTCGACCGCGTTCTTCAGTTCGCGCACGTTGCCCGGCCACTGCCAGGCGGTGAGCGCGGCGATCGTCGAAGGCGTCAGCGGCGCCGCGGCGTTGGCGGCGGCGGCGAAGCGGTGGGCGAGCAAGGCGACGTCCTCGAGCCGGGCGCGCAGCGGCGGGACCTCGAGCACCAGGGCGGCGATCCGGTAGTAGAGGTCGAGGCGGAACGCGCCGGCGTTCGCCTTGGCGTAGAGGTCGTGGTGGGTAGCGGCGACGATCCGGAAGTCCGACTTGCGCAGCTTCGTGTCCCCCACCCGCTGAAAGCTCTTCGTCTCCAGCGCCCGCAGCAGCGCCGGCTGCAGCTCCAGCGGCAGCTC
Source organism: Archangiaceae bacterium (assembly GCA_043776025.1). GTDB lineage: Bacteria > Myxococcota > Myxococcia > Myxococcales > Myxococcaceae > JAYVRT01. The sequence goes on from JAYVRT010000637.1 coordinate 17,715, forward strand.
GGCGACCTCGTCGAGGAACAGCACCCCGCCGTCGGCGTCCTCGAGCGCGCCCGTCGAGTCCTTCACCGCGCCGGTAAAGGCGCCCTTGACGTGGCCGAACAGC
>JAYVRT010000638.1:0-4815 GCA_043776025.1 Archangiaceae bacterium
GCCCGATGAACGGCTGGCCGGGCTCGAGGCGCGGCTGTTGATCGACGTCGGCAACCGGGAGCTGGCGCTGCGGGCGCTGACCCACAAGAGCTACTGCAACGAGCACCGCGACGAACCGTGCCTCGACAACGAGCGCCTCGAATTCCTGGGGGACGCGGTGGTCGACCTGGCGATCAGCCATCGGCTGATGGAGCGTTTCCCCAACGCCAGCGAGGGCGAGCTGTCGAAGCTGCGGGCCTTGATCGTCAACGAGGAGGCCCTGGCGCGGATCGCCCGGAAGGTGGGCCTGGGCGACTTGCTGCAGCTGGGCCGGGGTGAGGAGCTCACCGGCGGCCGGGAGAAGAGTTCGGTGCTCGCCGACGCCCTCGAGGCGGTGATCGGCGCGATCTACAGCTCGCTGGGGATGACGAAGGTGATCGAACTCGTCGATCGCTTCTTCACCGAGGTGCTCGACGGCGTCGCCCAGGGCCGCAGCGGGCAGGACTACAAGACGATGCTCCAGGAGGACGTGCAAGAACGGCTGCGCGTCTCTCCCCGGTACAAGGTGGTCAGCGAGAGCGGGCCCGATCATGAGAAGATCTTCGAGGTCGAAGTCACCATCGACGGCGAGATTTTCGCCCGCAGCCGCGGCCGTTCGAAGAAGGAAGCCGAGCAGGCGGCCGCCCAGAAGACGCTGGCGATGTTGCTGGTTCGTGAGAAACCCGTTGGAGGCACCGGCGACGCGAAATAGGTTCCGCGTCCATGAACTCCAAGGCCCTCCTCACCGCCGTGCTGCTGCCGACTCTGGCGTTCGCCGGAAACACCAAATTCACCGACCTCGCAGCCAAGGGCGCCGACCTCTACGCGACGATCTCCACTACCCAGGGAGAGATCGTCGTCCGGTTGTTCGCCAAGGACGCGCCGAAGACGGTCGCCAACTTCGTCGGCCTCGCGACCGGCGAGAAGGAGTGGGCGGACCCGAAGACCGGGAAGAAGGTCACCGGCAAGTCGCTCTACGAAGGGACGATCTTCCACCGGGTGATCCCCGGCTTCATGATCCAGGGCGGGGACCCGACCGGCAGCGGTATGGGCGGCCCCGGCTACAAGTTCGAGGACGAGTTCCAGAGCGGCCGCAAGTTCGACAAGCTCGGCATCCTCGCGATGGCCAACGCCGGGCCGGGCACCAACGGCTGCCAGTTCTTCATCACCACCTCGATGCCGCAGAACCTCAACAACCACCACACCATCTTCGGCGAGGTGATCTCCGGCTACGACGTCGTCGAGAAGATCGGCAACGTGCCCCGCGACGGGGGAGATCGGCCGAACACCCCGGTCTCGATGAAGATCGCGATCTCAGACAAGCCGCCCAAGGGCGCGCCTGCCGCCGCGGCGCCGGAAAAGGCGAAGGCCAAGTGAGGACCCTCGGACTGGTCGCAGCGCTGCTGCTGTGCGCCTGCAAGAGCGAAGGGACCGCCGCCGGCGGCGGCGCGTGGACCGCCAGGGCGCTCGCCGGCAAGGAGCTCTTCGCCACCCTGAAGACGACCCAGGGCGAGGTGGTGGTGAAGCTTTACTCAAAGGACGCGCCGAAGACGGTGGCCAACTTCGTCGGCCTCGCCACCGGCGAGAAGGAGTGGACGCACCCGAGCACCCGCACCCAGGTCAAAGGCTCGCTCTACAAGGGGACGATCTTCCATCGGGTGATCGACGGCTTCATGATCCAGGGCGGAGACCCGATGGGCACCGGCACCGGCGACCCCGGCTACCGCTTCGAGGACGAGTTTCAGAGCGGGAAGAAGTTCGACAAGGTCGGCCTGCTCGCGATGGCCAACGGCGGGCCGAACACCAACGGCTCGCAGTTCTTCATCACCGTCTCGACGCCGCACTACCTCGACAACCGGCACACCATCTTCGGAGAGGTCGTCAAAGGCTACGACGTGGTCGAGAAGATCTCCCGGGTCGAGCGCGACGGCGCCGATCGCCCCCGGGTGGACGTGGTCCTCTCCGAGGTGACGCTGTCCGATACCCAGCCGTAAACAAAACCCTAGAGCCAAGAGGCGAACACCATGGGAATGATGGAAGAGGCCCGCGCGGGCAATGATCTGTACGCGACGTTCGATCTCACCGAGGGCACGTTGGTGGTGCGCCTGTTCGCCAAGGACGCGCCGAAGACGGTGGAGAACTTCGTCGGGCTCGCCACCGGCGAGAAGGAATGGAAGCACCCTGGCACCGAGAAGCAGATGAAGGGCACGCCGCTCTACGACGGCACGATCCTCCACCGCTGCATCCCGAACTTCATGATCCAGGGCGGCGACCCGCTCGGCCGTGGCACCGGCGGCCCCGGCTTCAAGTTCGAGGACGAATTCGGCTCGGGCCGGAAGTTCGACCGCCCGGGGATCCTCGCGATGGCGAACGCCGGGCCGGGCACCAACGGCTCGCAGTTCTTCATCACGGTGATCGCCACCCCCTGGCTCAACAACCGCCACACGATCTTCGGCGAAGTGGTCAGCGGCCAGGACGTGATCGACCGGATCGCGAACATCGTCCCCAAGGACTCGGGCGACCGGCCAAAGACGGAGATCAAGCTCAAGAAGCTGAAGATCGCCAACAAGCCGTAGGGACCCGGGGGCCCCTGTACTAAGGCCCTTCGGTAGTCATGCCTCCTCACCACAGCGGGTTCGCGGCCCTGATCGGCCGGCCGAACGTCGGCAAGAGCACGCTGCTCAACCACCTGGTGGGGGAGAAGCTGGCGATCGTCTCGCCCAAGCCTCAGACCACACGCAGCCGGATCCTCGGCGTCGTCACCCGGCCCGAGGGGCAGGTGGCCTTCGTCGACACCCCGGGGATCCACGCCGCCAGTGGGCCGCTCAACACCCTGATGGTCGACGTCGCGCTCAACGCCGCCGCCGAGTGCGACGTGGTGCTGTTCATGATCGAGGCCGCGGGCAAGCGCGAGGACCAGGTCGTCGAAGTGGGGGAGGGCAACCGGCTGGTGCTCGAGCAGCTGTCGAAGCTGCGCAAGCCGACGGTGCTGGTGGTCAACAAGATCGACAACGTGATGAAGCCGCTCCTGTTGCCGCTGATCGACGCCTACCAGAAGGAGTTCCCCTTCGCCGAGGTGGTGCCGGTGAGCGCGCTCAAGGGCGACAACCTCGACAAGCTCTTCGAGCTGGTGCTGCGGCTGATGCCCGAGGCCGAGGCGATGTTCCCCGCCGACGTGCTCACCGACCAGGCCGAGCGCACGCTCGTCAGTGAGTACATCCGCGAGCAGGTGCTGCGCCACTGCCGGCAGGAGATCCCTTACTCGACCGCGGTGGTGATCAACGACTTCGACGAGGCCGAGCGCGACTCGCCGCGGCCGCCGCCGAAGGAGGGCAAGAAGAGCGGGGCGACCCGCGGGGGCGTCACCGGCCTGGTGCGCATCGACGCCTCGATCTTCGTCGAGCGCGACAGCCAGAAGGCGATCGTGATCGGCAAGGGCGGGTTGATGCTCAAGCAGATCGGCACCGACGCCCGAAAGTCGATCGAACGGTTGCTCGGCGCCCACGTCTTCCTCGCGCTGCAGGTGAAGGTCGAAGAGAAATGGAGCGAGCGGCCCGAGGGCCTGCGGCGCATGGGGTACACCGGTGGCCGCTAAGAAGACTCCCGCTGCCGCGCCGTCCGCGCCCATTCCCCTGCGCGCGCCCTCGCGCCGCCCGCTGGTCGCGATCGTCGGCCGGCCGAACGTGGGCAAGTCGACGCTCTTCAACCGGCTGCTCGGCCGCCGCAAGGCGATCGTCGAAGACTCTCCCGGCGTCACCCGCGACCGCCACTACGCCGACGGCTTCCTCGAGGATCGACAGATCACCCTCGTCGACACCGGCGGCTTCGTGCCCGACGACGAGAAGGGCGAGCGCGCCGACCCGCTGGCGGTGCACGTGCGGCTGCAGGCGCAGGCCGCGGTTGAAGAGTGCCACGTGGTGCTGCTGGTGGTCGACGGCCGCCTCGGCTCCACCGGCGCGGACCTCGAGGTCGCCCGCTACCTGCGCAGGTCGGGCCGGCCGGTGGTGTTGGTGGTCAACAAGTGCGACGACCACAAGACCGCCGACGTCCACATCGCCGACTTCCACCGGCTGGGCCTGGGCGACCCGCTGCCGGTCTCCGCCGAGCACTCGCTGGGGATCAACCTGCTGCGCGAGACGGTGCTCCCGCTGCTGCCGCCGCTGCCCGAGGGCGAGGTCCTGGCCCCGGTGGGCAAGAAGGGCAAGCGCAACCGGGTGGAGTGGCTCGAAGAGGAGAAGCCGCCCGAGCTGCCCGAGCCCCCGCCGAAGGAACGTCCGATTCGGGTGGCGATCGTCGGCCGGCCCAACGTCGGCAAGTCGACGCTGGTCAACGCGCTGCTCGGCGTGCAGCGGCTGATCACCAGCCCGATCGCCGGCACCACCCGGGATCCGATCGACAGCCCGCTGAGCCGCGAGGGCCGCAACTTCATCCTCACCGACACCGCGGGGATCCGCCGCAAGGCCACGATCTCCCAGCGGGTCGAGGAGTTCTCGGTGCTCGCCTCGCTGCGGATGATCGAGGACTCCGACGTCACCGTGCTGGTGATCGACGCCGCCGAGCCCGCCGTCGATCAGGACGCCCGCATCGCCGGCATCGCCGAGGAGAAGGCGCGGCCGCTGCTGATCGTCGTCAATAAATGGGACGCGGTGGTCGGCAAGATCAAGGAGGAAGCGTTTCGCGACGAGCTCAAATACAAGCTCCCCTGGGCCGCCTGGGCCCCGGTGATCTTCTGCTCCGCGAAGGAGGGGATCCGGGTCGAGAAGGTGCCCCAGCTGGCCGCCTCGCTCTTCGATCAAT